>JAVXVR010000487.1:0-6047 GCA_032230165.1 Acidobacteriota bacterium
CTCCACTCCGGTCGTCTATGACGGCAAGGTCTATATCTCGAACGGGCAAGACCCGGAGCACGGCGAGGGCGTCGGTCACATGTACTGCATTGATCCGACGAAGCGCGGCGACATCACCACGACCGGCGTCATCTGGCACTACGACAAAATCCGCCGCTCGATCTCGACGCCCGCCATCAAGGACGGGCTCGTCTATCAGTCGGACTTCAGCGGCTTCCTCCACTGTCTCGACGCCAAGACCGGACAGGTCTATTGGACGCACGACGTGTTCGCCGCTGTCTGGGGCTCACCCGTACTCATCGACGGCAAGCTTTATCTCGGCGACGAAGACGGCGACGTGGCGATCTTGCAAGAGGGCAAGGTCAAGAAGGTCATCGCCGAGATCAACATGGGAAGCTCCGTCTATTCGACACCTGTGCCCGCCAACGGCGCGCTCTACATCGTCAACCGCAACCAGCTCTACGCCATCAAAGAAGGCGCGGGCACACAGACGACAAAATAAAGAGGTCGGAGGTTAGAGGTCAGATGTCAGTGGAAAAAGGATTTCTACAAATGTCTAACCTCTAACCTCTAACCTCTAACCTCTAGCCTCTTTCTTCATGCAGCCCTTCGACTCTCATTCGCGCACGCGCGTCGTCTTTGGCGAAGGGATGCTCGCGCGGCTCGGCGAGTTAGCGCGCGAGCTGAATTTTCGCCGCACGCTCTTAGTCGCCGACCGGGGTCTTGTCGCTTCGGGTCACGTCGAGGCGGCGACTGAGTTTTTGACGCGCGCTGGCGTCGCCACGATTCCCTTCCACGACTTCGACTCTAACCCCGACACGTTGATGATCGAGCACGGTCGAGCCTTCGCCACGCCGCACGACGTTGATTCTCTCGTCGGACTCGGCGGCGGCTCTTCGCTGGACTGCGCCAAGGGGATCAGCTTCCTGCTCACGAACGGCGGAGGGATGCGCGACTACTGGGGCTACGGCAAAGTGAAGCACGCGCTGCTGCCGATGATCGGCGTGCCGACGACCGCCGGGACTGGCAGCGAAGCGCAGACCCACGCGCTCATCTCCGACGCGGAGACGCACGTCAAGATGGCTTGCGGCGACCCTTCGGCAGCCTTCCGCGTCGCGCTGCTCGACCCTCTGCTCACGCTCTCGCAGCCGCGCGAGGTGACAGCCGTCGCGGGCTACGACGCACTCTCGCACGCCGTCGAGTCATACGTCACGACGCGCCGCAACCCCGTCTCCGACATGTACGCGCGCGAGGCTTGGCGTCTGCTCGAAGCGAGCTACGTGCGCGTGCTCGATGCGCCGCAGGACACCGAAGCGCGCGCCGCGATGCAGCTCGGCGCGTACTTCGCGGGCGCGGCTATTGAACACTCAATGCTCGGCGCGACACACGCCTGCGCGAACCCCTTGACGCAGCGTTACGGCACGGAGCACGGCGCGGCAATCGCGCTTATGCTGCCGCACGTCGTCCGCTGGAACGCGGAGGCGGTCGGCGAGCGTTACCGCGAGTTGCTGCAAGCGTCCGGGCGCGGCGCGGGAGACACGAGCAGAGACGCGGGCGCGCGTTTGGCGGCGCGACTCGAAGAACTCGCGTCGGCGGGCGGTCTCCGTCAGACCTTGCGCGAGTCGGGCGTCGCCGTCGTCGATCTCGAAGGGCTCTCCATCGCGGCGTCGAAGCAGTGGACGGGCACGTTCAACCCGCGACCGTTCGACGCAGCGGCGGCGCGGCGTCTTTATGAAGCGGCGTACTAACGTGTGGTAAATTCATACCAACGCGCCACAGCCGAACAACGAAAGACAAAGATGCGTCGTCCATCCACCAAACTCATCTCCCTCCTTTTGCCCTTTGCCTTTTTACTTTTGCCTTCCCACGTCCGCGCGCAGTGGACAGACCCCGACAGTTGGACGCAGTTTCGCGGGAACACTCTGAACACCGGCGTCTCGAAGGCTGACGTGCCGAAAACCTTGCGCGTGCTGTGGACGTTCGACGCGGGTGGCTCGATTGAATCCTCCGCCGCCATCAAGGACGGCACGGTTTACGTCGGCTCGCAGGCGGGCGAGCTGGTCGCGCTCGATCTCTCTACGGGGAAGGTGAACTGGCGCTACTCGACGGGCGCGCGCGAAGGCATCGGCGAATCCTCCCCTTGCGTGGCGAACGGGATGGTTTACGTCGGCGACCTCGACGGCGTCGTCCACGCGGTGAATGCGCGCGACGGGCGCAGGATGTGGACGTTCAAGACGGGCGCGGAAGTGAAGTCTTCGCCCGTCGCGGTTGACGATAAGATTTTAGTCGGCTCATACGACGGGAATCTCTATTGCCTGAGCGCGCGCAACGGCTCGCTCGTGTGGAAGTTCAAGACGGGTGGACCCGTGCACACGACCGCCGCCGTCTCGAACGGGCTTGCCTACATCGCTGGCTGCGACGAGTTTTTCCGCGCGGTTCGACTGAGCGACGGGCAACAGGCTTTCCAGTTCGCTTCGGGCGCGTACACGGGTGCGTCGCCCGCTTTGATGGACGGCGCGGCGTTCTACGGCACGTTCGAGAACGAAGTGCTTGGCGTCAACCTTGCGACGCACCGCCTGCGCTGGCGCTACCGCAACCCGCAACGTCAGTTCCCTTTCTACTCTTCTTCGGGCGCGGTCGAGGGGCGAATAGTTCTGGGTGGGCGCGACAAGTACGTGCATTGCATTAACGCGAAGACGGGACGCGCGCTGTGGACGTTTGCGACGAAGGCGCGCGTCGAGTCGTCGCCCGCGCTCGCATCGGGTCGCGTCTTCATCGGCTCGAACGATGGCAGGTTCTACGTGCTCGACTTCTACACGGGCGCGAAGCTCTGGGAGTTCGAGGCTGGCTCCGCACTTTCCGCCTCGCCCGCCATCGCTTCTGGTCGCATCGTCATCGGCTCGAATGATGGCAAGCTTTACTGCTTCGGTTAAAACTAAGTGGAATATCAACTGAGAAAATTGCTTCAAACTTTTTGCCGTGCATTAGCTCTCCTGTCTCTGATGGGGGCTAACGTTCACTCATTTACAGCAAAGTCTAGCGGAAGTAATAACACCAAGAAAGCACGAGCTATCACGAAACTGAAAAGGGTTAATCCTGAGGGTTGGTTTAGTTTAATGATTCCTAAGCAGATGCCTAAGAGTTCTTCATTTGCAGACGTTGATGGGCGCTATTACTCCGATAAAGATTTCAATATCAACTACACATACTGGGAAGTTGGGAGCGAGCCGAATTTCATAATCAATGCAGGAAGAGTTGGCTCTCCCCTCTCCTATAAATCTGACTCGTGGCATTGTTCAAAACGTAAGGTGGTACGAATCAATCAGACGATGGCTGAAACGGGACTTTGTGAAGATGAAGGATCACCGCTAGGCTTTCCCCATATTTACATAGTTTACTTCGCGAAACTCAAAGTACCCTACGATCATAAAATGGTGAATAGCACTTTTACGCTGAATGTCTCTTATAAAGAGACTGCATATGCACATCTAGCAGAACGTATTGCCAAGTCAATCAGCTTCTCTAATACTCGCCCTCGGACACTGGTTCCCGCCCAGCGCTGATACAGAGCATTATCACTCATTCATCTTGCACCCGCAGGCGGCGATTGACTTGCCGCCCGTTTCATCATAGAAACTTCCGCCAAGTTTCCAATCCTGAAAAAGGATGAAGAAGATTCTTGTCATCGGTTCGGGCGGCTCCGGCAAATCTACTTTCTCGAAGCGGCTGGGCGAGGCTCTCGGCTTAGAAGTCATTCACCTCGACCGGCTCTACTGGAAGTCGGGGTGGGTGGAGACGCCGAAGCCCGAATGGCGCGTGCGCGTCGAAGAGTTGATCCGGCGCGACGCGTGGGTCATGGACGGGAACTATTCGGGCACGCTCGACATCAGGCTTGAGGCTTGCGACACGGTTGTCTTTCTGGACGTGCCGCGCTCTGTCTGCCTATGGCGCGTGTTGAAGCGCGTGGCGACGTACCGCAGAGGCGGCAGGGCGGACATGGCTGAAGGGTGCGCCGAAAAATTCGATCTTGTGTTCATGCGCTGGATATGGACATACCCGAAGCAGAAGCGACTGAAAATATTCAAGCTGCTAGCGGAGAAGGCGCGGGACAAAACAGTCGCCGTCTTGCGGACGCAGGCTGAGATCGAGAGCTTCCTCGCCGCGTGCCGCACGTACTTCGATTGACTTGCCGCCCGTTTCGTCATAGAAACTTTGCATCAAGTTCCAATCCTGAAAACCGAGGCAAGTCCAATGAAGAAGCGCACTCTTTTTCTCTCGCTCGCTGCCGTCGCCGCGCTTGCGCTGCTCGCCGTGGCGTGCCAGCAAGTTCCGACGAGTAACACGAACATGAACACGAACGCCGTATCGCCGCAGCAAGCCGCCGCGAACTACCCTGCGGAACTCAAGCCTGCGCTCGACACGATCAACGCGGACGATCTGATGCGCCACATCAAGGTGCTCTCGTCCGACGAGTACGAGGGGCGCGGTCCCGGAACTAAAGGCGAGGAGTTGTCGGTCGCCTACATCACCGATCAGTTCAAGAAGCTCGGCTTGAAGCCCGGCAACCCCGACGGCACGTATGTCCAGAAAGTCCCGCTCGTCGGATTTACGGCTGAGAACCCGACCGCGTCGTTTACGGTCGGCGCGAAGAAGATCGATCTCAAGTTCCCGGACGACTACGTCGCCGTCTCGCGCCGCTTCGTGCCCGAATCCAAAGTCGAAAATTCCGACGTGGTCTTCGTCGGCTACGGCGTCGTCGCGCCCGAATACGGCTGGGACGATTACAAGGGTGTGGACGTGAAAGGCAAGACCATCCTCATGCTCGTCAACGATCCGGCTGTCCCCGACGCGAGCGATCCCACGAAGCTCGACGAGAAGATGTTCAAGGGCAAGGCGATGACCTACTACGGTCGCTGGACGTACAAGTATGAGATCGCGCGCGACAAAGGCGCGGCTGCCGCGATCATCATCCACGAGACGGGACCCGCCGGGTATCCTTATGAGGTCGTCTCAGGTAGCTGGTCGCGCGAGAACTTCGACATCCAGACGCCGAACAAGAACATGGATCGCCCTGCGGTCGAAGGCTGGATCACGCTCGACCGCGCGAAAGAGCTGCTCTCGGCTGCGGGTCAGGACTTCGACGCGCTCAAGAAACAGGCTGTGACGAAAGAGTTCAAGCCCGTCACCTTGAACGCCAAGGCGAACATAGACATCAAGAACACTCTGCGCGAGATCAACTCGCAGAACGTCGTCGGCAAGCTCGAAGGCTCGGATGCGAAGTTGAAGGACGAGTACGTCGTCTATACGGCGCACTGGGATCATCTCGGCAAAGACCCGAAGCTTCAGGGCGATCAGATTTACAACGGCGCGATTGACAACGCTTCGGGCGTCGCCACGCTCATCGAGATCGCAGAGGCGTTTACAAAACTGCCGACGCCGCCCAAACGCTCAATCCTCTTCATCTCCGTCACGGCGGAAGAAAAAGGTCTGTTAGGGTCGAAGTTCTACGCGACGAACCCGCTCTACCCGCTCAACAAGACGCTCGCCGACATCAACATGGACGGCATCAACCAGTGGGGACGGACGAAGGACTTGACCGTCATCGGTCTCGGCAACTCGACCATTGACGACATCGCGCAGGAAGTTGCAGCCATGCAGTCGCGCGTGCTCGCGCCCGACGCCGAGCCGGAAAAAGGTTTCTTCTACCGCTCGGATCATTTCGAGTTTGCCAAGCAGGGCGTGCCCGCGCTCGATCCCGAATCCGGCATAGACTTCATCGGCAAACCCGCTGGGTACGGCAAGCAGAAGCGCGACGAGTACACAGAGCACGACTACCACAAACCCACGGACGAGATTAAGCCCGACTGGGACTTCTCCGGCGCGATCGAGGACGCGCAGCTCTACACCATCGTCGGCTACCGCATCGCGCAGGGCGACAAGTTCCCGGAGTGGAAGGAAGGCACGGAGTTCAAGGCGAAGCGCGAGGCGTCTCTGAAGGGCGGGGGCGGCGGCGACTACCGCTAAAGTCTGAGACGGCTAAGACAGAA
>JAVXVR010000488.1:0-2949 GCA_032230165.1 Acidobacteriota bacterium
CGACGCCGAAAGTCTTCTTCCAACGCTCGTACAGATCGATGGGCAGAGCCTCGCCCGCCGAGAGGCAACAGCGCAGAGACGACAGATCGCGTTGCGGTGCGCCTTCAAGGTTGAGCATGGCGTTGATCATCGTCGGCACGCTCGTCAGGATCGTCGGGCGGAAGCTGTCGATCATCTCGAACATCTTTTCGGGCGTCGAGCGTTCGGAGAACAGGACAGTCGCGCCGCCGACCGAGAAGGGGAAGAGCAGGTTAGTGCCCGTCGCGTAGCCGAAGAAGAGTTTCGGGACGGCGAGAGTCGTGTCGTCCTCGCGTATGCCGAGTGTGCGCTTGGCATAGCACTCCGTGTTGTAGGGCAGGTCGTGGTGGAAATGAACCGCGCCTTTGGGCTGCCCGGTCGAACCACTGGTGAAGAGCCAGATGGCAATGTCGTCGCGTCGCGTGTCCGCAGGGCTAAGCTCGTAGGGCGAGGCATTTGTCACTTCGGCGAACGACTCGAACTCGCCGCGCTCTCCGCCAACGACCAGAACTTTCTTCAAATACCTCGCGCCGCGCGCGGCTTGCGTGAACTGTTCAACTAGCGATTCGTGTATGACGGCGACGGGCGCGCGCGTGTATTCGAGATAGTATTCGTAGTCGGCGGCGGGCAGGAGCGGGTTGACCATCGTGAGGATCGCGCCCGCGCGGCTCGCGCCGAACCACGTCCACACGAACTCCGGGCAGTCCGGCAGCACTATAAGCACGCGATCCTCGACACGCACGCCGAAATCGCGCAGAGCGTTGCCCGCGCGGTTCGCAAGTCTTACGGCGTCGCCGTAAGTGAACTTTTGATCCGCGTAGTAGAGGCAGACCTTATTCTCGCGCCCCTCCTCTACGTTGTGGTAGAGAAAGTAGTCGCTCATGTTGAAGCGTTCGGGGAACTCGACATTCATAAGTGGTAAACGGTAAAGCGTGACAAGTGACAGGTGAAAAACAGTTCTCACCCGTCACCTGTCACGGTTCACTTTTCACACCTGAAAAGGGGCAGCCCGCGCCGCTGTGTTTGGTGTCGAGGTAGGTGCGTGCCTCCCAGAGTTCGGGGAAGAATTTCCGATCGAGCGTGGTGCGCAGATAATTGACGCCTTCGCTGCCGCCCGTGCCGCGCTTTGAGCCGACCATGCGCTCGACCATGCGGACGTGGTGTGCGCGCCAGAGCTGAAAATATTCGTCGTGCGCGATGAGGGCTTCCGCGAGTCGAAACTCTGAGGCGCGTTCCTCGTAGTGCGTCAAGACTTCGAGCACGGCGCGCGTCCGGCGATTGTAGAGCTTCTGTCGTTCGTCTTTGGCGAGCGCGGCGTCGTCTGCGGGAGCGTCGAAGCCGCGCCGCGCAAGGTAGGTGAAGAAGGCGTCGCCGAGCGCAGGCGCGTCGAACCGCGCGCGCAGACGATTCGCGGCGAACTCGTCCTCGCGGAAGTTGTCTATGATGCCAGCATCCTTCAACCCCGAAGCGAACTCGATCTCTCTGAACTGCATTGACTGGAAGCCGCTCGCCGGGTTCAGCTCGTCGCGAAAGCCGAGGAAGCTGATCGGCGTCATCGTCTCAAGAATGTGAATCTGCTGGACGAGCACCTTCTCGATCTCGACGGCGCGCTCCAGGGCGCGCGCGGCGGCTGAGGCGCGATCCTCGTCCATGGCGATGCGTGCGGCGTCGATCTCGTGGAGAATCTGTTTGAACCACAGCTCGTAGGTCTGGTGGATGGTGATGAAGAGCAGCTCGTCATGGTGCGCCGGATCGGAGAGACAGTCTTGCAGCGCGATCAGTTCGGGCACGCGCAGGTACTTGTTGTAGCTGAGCGGCGCATTGCCGCCGTATTCATTAGTCATGGCGTCGGAGCGAAATCGCTAAACCGGCTCGCGTTTAAGGTCGGCGTTTAATTGGACAAGATGCGCTCCGCCTCTGGCTGCGTGAGCGCCCAGAGCGAATAGACGCCGATGGCTGTCCCGAGGGGGAAGCTGAGCAGTCCGAGGCAGCCGAGCACGAGGGCGAAGATGCGCGACCAGGACTTGCGCTTGAGCAAGCCCCATCCGCAGATGAGGTTCGGCACAGACAGCACCGCGACGAAGACCGCGATGAGGAACCCGATCAGTGTGAGCAGCGCGACGGCGTGCACGTCGCCCGTCAATAGTCCAACTCCGCCCAGGATGGCGAAAACGAGAAACCCTGAGAAGAAGCCAATCACGCCGAACACGACGTAGAGCCACCCCAGGATTTCTATGTGTTGTTTCATGTCTTGCACCTCGGTTAAGAGAGTCATGAGTCTGGAGTCGAGAGTCTAGAGTCAACTTGCCCTAAAACTTTTAGACTCCAGACTCATGATTCCAGACTCCAGGCTTTTAAGTTAGAAAGCCGCGCCCGCCGCTTCGTGCGCGGTGTAGGCGCGCGTCTCGACGATACGGCGCATCTCTGTGACGGCGTAGTCCAACTCCTCGTCCTTCGTGTAGAAGTGCGGCGAGAGTCGAACGCCTGCGCCGGGTCGGTAGTCGCAGATGATCTCGCGTCGGACGAGTTCTTTAGTGACCGCCCCCGCGTGCTCGACGGCGACTGTGATCGTGCCGCCGCGACGTTCGGGGTCGCGCGGGCTAGTCACTTTGAAGCCCGCCTCCTCGCACAGTCCGATCAGCTTTTGCGTTTGTCGCACGCTCTTCGCGCGAATCGAAGCGACGCCGATCTCGTTGATGACGCGGTAGCCGGGGCGCGCGGCGTAGAGCGCGGGAATGTTGGGCGAGCCGTGCAGAAAGCGCGTGATGCCGGGCGCATAAGTGATCGGCGGCAGCTCGAACGCAAACGGCGCGACATGCCCCATCCAGCCCGTCATCTTCGGCTCAAGCTGCGTGTGCCAGCGCGGGTGGACGTAGAGGTAGCCCGCACCCGCTCCGCCGCAGAGCCACTTAACCGAGCCGCCCGTGCAGA
>JAVXVR010000526.1:0-11142 GCA_032230165.1 Acidobacteriota bacterium
ACGTCGAGCAGTTGCGCCGTGACGCGCAGACGCTCGCCCGCGTGTATGAAGCCTGCGGCGAGAACCGCCGTCACGTCCAACTCACGCCCCACGTCGCGCGGGTCTATTGTCTGTCCCTGATACTTGGCGATGACCGATGAAGGACGCACGACGAGCGAGCGCAAACCCGCCAGCTCGGTGATGACCGCGTCGGCGAGCGAGAACTCGTAGAAGGCGGATGCCGCGTCGTTGTTCAGATTTCTGAACGGCAGGATGGCGATGGATTTGCGCTCAAGGCTGCTGCCCATGCTCGTCATGGGCGTCAGATGGACTTCCGCCGAAGGCTGCGAAGAAGCGGCTGTGCCCCGCGTCGTCTGTTCTTTGCTGCTGCCCGTGCGCAGCCAGCGCAGCGCGCGCGCGACGGGACTTCTGCCGCCGAGGTGTCGCGGCGTGAACGACGCCGCGCCCGCGCCGGGCAAAGATTCGACGCCGCCGCCCGCGACCTGCTGCAACACGCCGCGCAGCTCGTCGCGCAGCTCCGAGATTTTTTGATAACGATCTTCCGGCTTCTTCTCAAGCGCGCGGTCGAGGATTTGTTGGAGACGCACAGGCGCGTCTTTGCGGTATTCGCTAACGGGGCGCGGCGCGGCGTGCAGGACTGCGTGGCGCACGTCCACGCTCGTCTTGCCTTGAAAGGGCCAGATGCCCGTGAGCATCTCGTAGAGCAGCACGCCCGTGGAGAAAATGTCCGCGCGGTGATCAACTCGTGCGCCTGTCGCCTGTTCGGGCGCGGCGTAGGTCGCCGTCCCGTAAGGGACGCCGACTTCCGTGAGCTGCGTCTGATGAATCCCTTCGTCCTCAGCCGTCGTCTCGTCTAAGAGCTTGGCGAGTCCGAAGTCGAGCACCTTCACCTGTCCGGTGTCCGTGATCATGACGTTTCCGGCTTTGATGTCGCGATGGATGACGCCGCGCGCGTGCGCCGCCACGAGCGCGTCGGCGACCTGAACGGCGATGAGCAGGGCGGTGCGCAATTCGAGTGGTCGCCCGTTAACGAACTGCCGCACGTTCTTGCCCTCGACGTGCTGCATGACGATGAAGTGCACGCCTTCGGCTTCGTTCAGATCGTAGATGGCGCAGATGTTCGGGTGATCGAGAGACGATGCGAGACGCGCCTCGCGCTCGAAGCGCTTGAGGTTCACTTCCTTCGCGGTCAATTCCTTCGGCAGCACTTTGACGACGACCGTGCGACCGAGTTTCGTGTTCAGGGCTTTATAGACCGCGCCCTGCCCGCCCGCGCCGAGCTTTTCGAGGATGCGGTAGTGGAGCAGGTTCGTACCCGTCATCGCGGTTTATGCGCGGAGAAAAGTTGGTTGCGCCGCAGACGTGCGCCGCGCCTGCCAGTTTGCGCGTAGAGTATGACCCCGCGCGAAAGCGTGTCAACTTACACGCCAGTCACCGGGGCGGCTTCGCCGTGCTTGTACTCTCTGGCGTGCGCGCGTGCGAAGTAGGCGGCGAGGAGGAAGGCGACGAACATGATGGCGGCGGCTGCGCCGAAGGTGTGGAGCATCGAGGCGTCGCTCAGGTTGTGCGGCTTGCCGTCTCTGCCCATGTTGACAACCGCACTGTAGATGAGCCACGCCGAGATCGTGGGACCTACCGCGCGCGCGAGGCTCGCGACCGATTGTGTGACGCCGAGGACTCCGCCCTGCTCGCCCGCGCCTGCGCTCTTCGAGGCGAGCGAGGTCAGGGAGGGCGTCGCCAACGAGTTGCCGACGGCGAAGAGCGCGCCGACTAAGAGCAGCACGACGAGTCCCGTCTGCGGGCTGGTGAAGGGAATGGCGAGCAGACTTCCGGCGAAGAGAAACGCGCCGACGACGGTTAACGGCAGCTCGCCGAATTTTTTGGCGAGCCGACCAATGAGCCCGCCCTGTATGATCGCGCCGACGATGCCGACGAACATGAACATGTAGCCGTTGTGCGCGGCGTCGAAGCCGAAGCGGTACATCGTGAAGAGCGCGAACGAAGTCGTCATGATCGAGAAGGCGACGACGAAGAGGAAGTAGATCGCGAGCACGAAGGCGAGCCGCGAGTTCTTGAGCGACTGGGCGAGCTGCGACCATCTTCCGGTCGCCGCCGAGGTGCGTGCCGGGTGATCGGGTGTGACGGTTTCGGGGAGCGTGAAGTAGAGCAAGACGGCGTTGGCGAACGCCATCGTGCCCGCGAAGATGAAGGGCACGCTGATGCCCCACTTCGAGAGCACGCCGCCGATGGCAGGTCCGAAAGTGAAGCCGAGCCCGAACGCCGCGCCGATGAGTCCCATGCCTTTGGCGCGATCCTCTTTCGAGGTCACGTCGGCGATGTAGGCTTGCGCGGTCGAGATGTTGCCGCCCGTGATGCCGTCAATGATGCGCCCCAGAAAGAGCATCCACAGCGCGCGCGCGAAGCCCATGATCAGAAAGCCCGCGCTCGTCCCCAACAGACTCAGAAAGAGAACGGGTCGTCGTCCGTACCTATCTGAGAGCCGACCCAGGATAGGCGTGAACACAAGCTGCATCACCGAGTAGGACGCAAACAGTAGACCGACCATGCGCGGGCTCGCGTTGAACCGCGTCCCCTCGACGTAGTACGGCAAGACGGGGATGACGATCCCGAAGCCCACGAGGTCTATGAAGACCGTGACGAAGATGACGAGGAGCGGGGAGCGTTTCATAAAAGCCGTGACAGGTAAACGGTGACAGGTGACAGGTAAGAACTTTTTTGCTTTTACTTGTTACCTGTCACCCGTCACCTGTCACTTGAATTATCGTCTGCGTGCGCGCGGATCTTCGAGCATGAGGTCGAGCGAGCCGCGACCGCCGCCCGCGATGAGAAGCGCGATGCACATGCCTGAGAGCGCGACCGTGTACTCGATGCCGTTGTTTTGCAGGAAGAAGCCGCTCTTCAGGTGCACGCCGAGCATGGCGGTCAGCATCACGCACAGGATGAGGAACGCGCCAACGCGCGTCATCAACCCCGTCAGCACCAGCACGCCGCCGATGAGCTGCGAGAGGACGGCTGCCGCCATCCACAGCCACGGCGGTCGCATGAAAGAGAACGGCGTCGGCATCGCCATCATGCCCTTGATTCCCGGTCCGCCCCACGCGCCGAAGACCAACTGCGCGCCGTGCCCGATGAAGATGACGCCGAGCGCGAGCCGCAGCGGCACGGTGACCCACGTGCGAGTCGTCGCGATCAGTCTCTGAAACATTTTCGAAGTCCTCCTCAGACAATCGCCACCTGCGACGTAGGCGCGGCGGGCGCGGGCGTCGTCCTCAAATTGTTTGCAAGTTGTTGCCGAGCTTGCGTGAACGCTGCTGTTTTACCACAGCTTCCACCCACTAAAGAAGGTAAAAGTAAAAAGGCAAAGGGCAAAACGAGAAGCGGACGATACCATCACCTCTTCTTCTACGTCTTCACTTTTGCCTTTTACCTTTTTACTCCAACGATCTGACTTGCCGCGACGCGCCCCGCAAACACACGACTGATGACGTGACGAATAGGAGTGACATCATACTACCGACGGGCGCGCCACGTTTCTACAGATTTCCCAACGCGCGGGGCGGCGCGCGGCGCGCGTGTGACAGTTCACGAAGACGCACAGAAGTCTCTAGCCGCGCGTCTCGCGTCTGTTCTATATTCCACAACGCGGCGTCGTGCGGCTGAAATTGATTTGCGAGCCCGGCGTCCGCAGAAGGGTAAGAGGAAATGTTCAGGCGCGTGCTGGTGTCGGTCTTAAGACTCGCGCTGCGCGTCTTCTTCCGGCGCATAGAGGTGAGCGGGGCGGAGCGTGTGCCGCGCGGGGGCGCGTGCGTCTTCGTCTTGAATCATCCGAACGCGCTCGTTGATCCGGTCTTCATCCTGTGCCACGCGCCGCGTCGCGTCTCGTTCCTCGCCAAAGAGCCACTCTTTAGAATGCCCGTCATCGGCTCGCTCGTGCGTGCGATGGACGCCATCCCCGTCTATCGCAAGCAGGACGAGGGCGCGGACACCGCACGCAACCGCGAGACTTTCGTGCGCGCACGTGCGCTGCTCAGGCGCGGCGGCTCAATCGCCATCTGCCCCGAAGGCACTTCGCACAGCGACACGAAGCTGCGCCCCCTGAAGACCGGCGCGGCGCGCATCGCGCTCGGCGTCGCGGCGGAAGACCCCCAGCTTGATCTCAAAATCGTCCCCGCCGGTCTCTACTACACGGCGAAGACGGCGTTTCGCAGCGCGGCGCTGCTGCACTTCGGCGAGCCGCTCAAAGTCGAGCCCGTCCCGCTAGACGACACGGGCGAGCCGCCGCACGAAGCCGTGCGCGCACTCTCGTCGCGCATCGAGCGTGCGCTTCATGACGTGACCTTGAACGCCGAGCACGAGCACGCGCTCGCGACGATCTCGCGCGCAGAGCAAATCTTCTCGGAGGAGTCTGAGATGACCGGCGCGCCCGGCAGCCTCGCGCGCGAGCTTGAGCTGCGCCGGCGCTTTCTCGAAGGCTACGCCTTTCACTTCGCGCACAACCCGGCGCGCCTCGCTGCGCTCGACGCGCGTCTCTCGCGCTACGAAGAGACGCTGCGCCTCGCAGGTCTCGACCCGGAAGACCTCTCCGCGCCGCAGGCGACACAGCGCGCGATCCTGCGCCACCTCACGACGCGCGTCCTGCCCGTGCTGTGCCTTGCGCCGTTAGCCTTCGTCGGCGTCGTCGCGCACTACGCGACTTACAGGCTCGCCGGTCTGCTCGCCACACGCTTCGCGCGCGAGAGCGACGACGTTATCTCGACGATCAAGATCATCGCCGCGATGCTCCTCTTTCCCCTGACGTGGCTCGTGCACGCGGTCTTCCTCGGCTGGCTGTTGGGTTGGTGGGGCGTCGCCGTCGCGCTCACAGTCGTCCCCGCGTGCGGCTGGGTCGCCGTGCGCTTCTTCGAGGAGCTGGACGGTTTCGTCGGCGGCGCGCGCGCACTGCGCTACTACTTCACGCGCCGCTGGTTCTTCAAAGAGCTGCTCGCCGAACGCCGACGCCTGCGCGAAGAGATGACCGCGCTTGGCGAGGAAGCCGCACGCGAGGGCGCGCCCACGGCGCTCGTGTCAAACGAGCCGACTCGTCATACAATCTGACGCATGTTGATCCGAACCGCGCTCGCCGCCCTCGTCATCATGTCGCACACACTCACGACGACAACGCACGCCGCTTCGCAGAAGCGCGGCGCGCGCGCGCCATCGAACGTCACGAAGTTGACCGAACAACAGGCTTCACACTTCGCCGCGCTCGCCTTGAAGTGCGTCACGAAGGAGTACCCGAACAAGCTCGATCACGTCTTGGACGACGAGACGCAGGTGCAGAGTCCACGCGCACTCCACCCGGCGTTCTACGGTTGCTACGACTGGCACTCGTCCGTTCACGGTCACTGGCTGCTCGCGCGTCTGCTGCGCCTCTACCCCTCGTTCGCGGAAGCGAATGCGATACGCAACGCGCTCGGCTCGAACCTCACGGCTGAGAACATACGCGCGGAGATCAGTTACTTCGCGCAGAAAGATCGCTCGTCGTTTGAGCGCACCTACGGCTGGGCGTGGCTGCTCAAGCTGGCGGAAGAGGTCAATAGCTTCGCCGACGCGGACGCGCGGCGCTGGTCGCAGGCGCTTGCGCCGCTCGCCGAACTGATCGCCGGAAAGTACGTCGCGTTTTTGCCGAAGCAGACCTACCCGATCCGCACGGGCGTCCACCCGAACACCGCCTTCGGTCTCTCGTTCGCGCTCGACTACGCGCGCGCCGCAAATGATCGCAAGCTCGCGAGCCTGATCGAAGAGCGCGCGCGCACCTATTACGCGCGCGACGCCGCCTACCCCGGCGCGTGGGAGCCGGGCGGCGAAGACTTCCTCTCGCCCGCGCTCATGGAAGCCGATCTCATGCGCCGCGTGCTCAAGCCCGCCGAGTTCGCGCGCTGGTTTCACAAGTTTCTGCCCGCTCTCGCGAATGGTGAGCCGAAGTCGCTGCTGCGCCCCGCGACCGTCTCTGATCGCAGCGACCCGAAGCTCGTACACCTCGACGGGTTGAACCTTAGCCGCGCCTGGTGCATGAGGAGCGTCGCCGCCGCGCTGCCCGCGACCGATCCTGTGCGCGCGCGCTTGTTGAGCGCGTCGGAAGCGCACGCGCGCGACGCGCTCTCGCACGTGGCGAGCGGCAACTACGAGGGCGAGCACTGGCTCGCCACCTTCGCCGTCTATCTGCTGACGACGCAGCGTTGAATCAACTTGAGGAGGCTGCCATGACGCGCACGCTCTTGCTGTCGCTGCTACTGCTGACCTGCCTGCTCGCCGTCGCCGCGCCGTCGCCTCGCGCGCAGCCGCCGCAGCCCGTGACCTACGAGGTCTATGCGATCAGTTACGGCGTCATCCCGGACTTTCCCGTCGCGTCGCTCGTCGCGGGCGCGGATCGCGCGCGCAAGTTGGACATACAGATGATGGTCTGGCTGCTCAAAGGTTCAGACGGGCGCAACGTCCTCGTGGATGCGGGCTTCTACCGCGACAAGTTTTTCAAGGACTGGAAGGTGCGCGACTTCATCCGCCCCGACGAGGCTGTCGAGCGCGCGGGAGTTAAGCCTGAAGAAATTACGGACATCGTGCTCTCGCACATGCACTGGGATCACGCCGATGGCTTAGACCTCTTCCCCAAAGCGCGCGTCTGGGTGCAGCGCGATGAGTACAACTACTATACGAGCGCGGCGTGGCAGCCCGCAGGGAAGCACGGCGGGATCGATCCGGAAGACGTGTTGATGATCGTCAAACTCAACACCGAGGGTCGCGTCGGACTCGTTGACGGCGACGGCGCGGAGCCGATCAATGGCATCAAGGTTTACACGGGCGGTCGCCACACCTACGCCTCGCAGTATGCGGGCGTGAGCACGAAGGGCGGCACCATCGTCGTCGCCTCCGACAACATGTACTTGTACGAGAACCTCGAACGCCACGCGCCCATCGCGCAGACCTTCGATGCCGCCTCGAACCTGCGCGCGCAGGATCGCATGAAGCAGCTCGCTTCGAGTCCGCGCCTGATCATTCCCGGTCACGACCCCGCGGTCTTCGTCAAATTCCCGAAGCCCGGTGGCGGCATCGCGAAGATCGAGTAGGCGCGCGCCGACGATCACTCTAAGCGCAACGACGTACAAAGAATCGAATGCCCCAGCCTCCCGCAGACATGACGACGGAGAATCCGCGCGGCGACCCCGGCGGCGGCGGCGACCGCCTCGCGCGGCTCGAACGCAGCATCGCTGATCTCTCCGCGCGCCTGCGCGAAGTCGAGCGGCAACTCAACGTCTCCGCGCAGCCGACGCGGCAGAGCGAGGCGCGACCGTTCGGGCAGGGCGCGACACCGCCGCAGACTTTGGACGCGCGCGAGATTGAAAGCGCGAGCGTCGAAGACTACCCGTTCAACGTCCCGCCCGCCCGCGCAGAGGAGTCGGCAGAAAGTCAGCCGTTTGCGTCGGCGGAGTTCGCGAAGGCTTACGCGGCGGCGCGCGAGAGGGAAGTGGGTCGCGGCGCGGGCGTTGACGGCGCAAGCAGCGACGACGCGGCTTCGGTCGTCGCGCGCGTGCGGCGCGACTTTGAATCTGTCATCGGCGGGAGTCTGTTCAACTGGCTCGGCATCATCGCCGTCACGGTCGCCGTCGGGTTCTTCCTCAAGCTCGCCTTCGAGCACGAGTGGATCGGAGCGACGGCGCGCGTGCTGCTGGGCGGCGCGGCAGGGTGCGGCGTCCTCGCGCTCGCCGAGTTCCTGCGCGCGCGGGGCTACCGCGCCTACGCGCACGTCCTCACGGGCGGCGGCATACTCATCCTCTATCTCTCGGTCTATGCCGCGCGCGGCTTCTACGAACTGGTCAGCGTCGCCACAGCCTTCGCGCTGATGAGCGTGGTGACGGCGACCGCCGTCGCGCTCTCTGTGCGTCACGACGCGCGCGCTATCGCCGTCCTCGGTCTCATCGGCGGCTTCATGACGCCCGCCCTGCTCTCGACCGGCGTTGACCGGCAGATCGCGCTCTTCACTTACGTTGCCTTCCTCGACGCGGGCGTGCTCGCACTCGCCTACTTCAAACGCTGGCGCGTGCTCGACCACCTCGCCTTCACGGCGACTGTTATCACCTTCGTCGGCTGGTGCGCCTATTACTTCGAGCCGTGGAAGACCGGGCGCACGTTCTTCTTCCTCACGCTCTTCTTCGCGATGTTCTCGGCGCTCGCCGTCCTGCACAACGTCCTGCGCCGCCGCCGTGCGAGGTGGCTCGATCTCTCGCTCGTCATCGCGAACGCCACGCTCTACTTCGCCGCTTCCTACGCCATACTTGAAGACGCGCACCATGCGACGCTCGGCGCTCTTGCGCTCGTCGTCGCCGTCTTCTACGCGCTGCTCTCCTATGTCGCTTACACCTATCACCGCGAAGACCGTCTGCTCGCGTCGGCTTACGTCGGCGCGACGGTGACGTTTCTCGCGCTAGCAATCGCCATACAGTTCCAACAACACTGGGTCACCATCGGCTGGGCGACCGAGGGGCTTGCGCTCACGTGGCTCGGCTTGCGCGCAAATGAGCGCGCGCCGCGCTACTTCGCGCTCATTGTCTTCACCCTTGCCGCGCTCCACTGGCTCACGACAGACCTCCAAGCCATCACAATCAGCGCGGATACGCAGTTCATCCCGCTCTTCAACACACGCGCCCTCTCGTGCCTCGTCATCCTCGCCGCGCTCGCCTGCGCCACTTGGCTCTACCGACGCGCGTCCGCCGAGGTGAGTGAAGTCGAGCGCGAGACCGTTCGCGTCGCCTTCACGCTCGCGCGCGTCTCGCTCGTGCTTGTGCTCCTGACTGTTGACGTGAGCGATTACTTCGCGCAGCGACTCGCGCGTGTGCCTGAAGAGATGCAGGACGCGCTACGGCTGCGCGTCGAAGAGACGAAGCATCTGACGCTCTCGCTCGTGTGGACGACTTACGCCGCCGCGTTCGCGTCGGTCGGGCTTGCGCGACGGCTCAAGTTTTTGCGCCTCGCGGGGCTCGCTTGGCTCGCCGTCACGGCGGCGAAGATTCTCTTCGTTGATGCCGCTTACTACGACGCCGCGTGGCACGCGCCCATCTTTAACCAGACCTTCGCCGCCTTCGCCGTCTTCGTCCTCGCCGCGTGGTACGTCGCTCACGTTTACGCGCGCTCGTCGAACGTCGGCGCGTCGGAGCGGCGCATGGTGGTCGACGCGCTGACGATCGTCGGCAACCTGTTCGCGGTCGTTGCGCTCTCGCTCGAAGCGAGCGGCTACTTCCGCAAGCAGCTCGACGGGCGCGTGCGCGCGGGGCTCGACGCGCGCGATCTCAGGCTCGCACGGCAGCTCTCGCTCTCGCTCGTGTGGGCTGTGTATGGCGGCGCGATGCTCGCCTTCGGTCACGTCCGGCAGAACCGCACGGCGCGTCTGCTCGCGCTCGTGCTACTCGCGGCGACGACCCTCAAAGTCTTCTTCTTCGATCTCTCCGAGCTGGATCAACTCTACCGCATCGTCTCCTTCGTCGTGCTCGGCGTCGTCCTGCTCGGCGTCTCGTTCCTCTACCAGCAGCGAACGCGGCGCGCGAAAGAGGCGGGGGCTGACTGAAAATTCATGGCTCAAGGTTTATGCGCGATGGTTGACGTGAAGGCGATCACGGAGAGGATTGAGCACGACGGCTTCGCGGTTGTCCCGCATGTCGTCGGTGATGAAGATATCTCTGAGATCATTTCCGCGCTCGAAGCGGTCGGCGACGCGGTCGGCATGAGTCGGCAAGGGAGCATCTACGCGATCCGAAATCTGTTTGAAGTTGTGCCCGTATTGCATGGGCTGGCGCGGTCGCGCAGCGTGCGCTCGCTCGTCGAACCCATTGTCGGCGCAGGCTGTTTCGTCGTGCGCGCGATCTTCTTCGACAAGACGCCGGAGGCGAACTGGAAGGTCGCTTGGCATCAAGACCTGTCAATCGCCGTGCGCCGCCGCGCCGAGGTGGAGGGCTTCGGCGCATGGTCGGAGAAGGCAGGTGTCGCGCACGTGCAGCCGCCCGCCGAAATTTTGCAGGGCATGTTGAGCGTGCGTCTTCATCTGGACGCGAGCGACGAGACGAATGGGTCGCTGAAAGTTTTCCCCAGCTCGCACCTGCGCGGGCGGCTGAGCGCGTGTGAGATTCAACGCTGGCGCGAGAGCGCGCAGCCCGTCGAGTGTCATGTCCCGCGCGGCGGCGCGCTCCTGATGCGACCACTATTGCTTCACGCCTCGTCAGCTTCGATAGAGCCGCGACACCGACGCGTCGTTCACCTTGAGTTCGCGGCGCACAAGCTGCCCGGCGGGTTAGAATGGCTGTGTGAAGCCGCGCCCGCCGCTACTTAACCAAAGAGAGCTTTAATGTCGCTCACGGATTATCATTTCGTCTCGCGCTGGCGCGTCGAGGGGACGACGGTCGAGGAAGTCTCAGACATACTGGGCGACGCCGAAGGGCTCGCGCGCTGGTGGCGATCCGTCTATCTGAAGGTCGAAACTTTGGAGCCGGGCGACGAGCGCGGCGTGGGGAAACTCGTGCGGCTGCACACGAAGGGCTGGCTGCCTTACACTCTGCGCTGGGAGTTTCGCAACATCGAGTCGCGCTACCCGCACGGCTACACGGTCGAGGCAATCGGCGACCTGGAAGGGCGCGGGCGTTGGACGTTCGAGCAGGACGGCGCGTTCGTCAACATGGATTACGATTGGCGCGTGCGCGCGCGCAAGCCTCTGCTTCGCGCGCTCTCGTTTCTGCTCAAGCCGGTCTTCGCGGCGAACCATCGCTGGGCGATGCGACGCGGCGAAGAAAGCCTCAAGCTCGAACTCGCGCGCCGACGCGCACGCAGCGCGGAAGAACTCGCGCGCATCCCGCCGCCCCCGCCGCCGACCTTCACGCGCGACGAAACGTGATCAGAAAACATAAGGCGGAAGTGGAGCGCGTGATCTCTCTTCCGCCTTACGTTTGCATACACGATCAGGCGTGTGGTGCGATCAGTCGCCGCCCTCCGCGCGCTTCAAATTACTCACTCTCTCAAATCTACTTTTGCTTGAGTTGCCCGATCAGCATCAGCGCGACCATCTTGAAATCCGAGATCATTGAGCAGACGGGATGACCGACG
>JAVXVR010000547.1:0-2604 GCA_032230165.1 Acidobacteriota bacterium
GCGCGCGATGAGTGCGCGTCGCACGCGATCGTTTGCCGCGAAAATGTCCGCCACGCTGTTGTACATCATTTCGGTCTCTCCTCGGTCGGGTAAAATTAACGCGGCAGCGAAAGATGAGCGCGCACGCGTGCCGCTCGCTCACTGCAAGACGACTGCCTGCGGGCTCAGGTGCAGGACATGCCAGCGCAGGTAGCGGCGCGTCGGCTCCGACTCGCTCTGGAAAATACGCACGTAGCCGGTCTCGACGAGCAGCGTGTCCGCCTGAAACCATTCGAGGCGGATGACGGGGTTGAAAGAGAGCGGCGTCGCGCCCGAAGGCGCGGGCGGCGTTGCGGCATTAGTCTGATTTTTTTGCGCGCTCGCGTTCGTCGCCTGTGGCTGCCGCAGGTGCTTCGCGTCGTAGTCAATGGAAGAAGCGAGGAGCGGATCGCGCAAGGGGAGACGTGCGCCTGTGGGCTTGTCGCCCGCCGCGTCGAAGACGGAAACGTCCGTGTCGGCGGCGGTCGCGACCTTCGCCCCGTCGGGCGACCAGACGGGCAGCGCGTCCATCAGTTGATCGGAGAGCAGGCGCTCGTGCCCTTCACGGTCGATGAGGCGCGGGCGACCGGCGATCTGCTTGCTGGCGTTGATGCGCGCGGCGAGTTCGTCCTCCTTGCACGCGAGCGCGGCGAGCGCGTGACCGTCGGGAGCCCACGCGGCGTGGAAGTAGATCAAGCCTTCCCGGTTGGTGAGCGGTCGAAGATTCGACCCGTAGCCATCGCAGATGTAGAGCTGTTCGGTGCGGTAGGTCGCGACGGGCGCGATGTTGGGCACGACCGTGGGCACGGGCGTGGGCTGCGCGTTCGGGTCTGTCACGTCGGGCAGCACTGCTTCGGGCGTCGGCGTCGCGGAGGGTTGCGGCTTCAACGTGCGGCGACCCGTGAAGACGATCCATTGACTATCAGGCGACCATCCGACCGCAGACATGAAGACGCCTGAGAGCCCCTGCGGCAAGACGTTGCGCAGGAACTGACCCTGCGCGTTGTAGAGATCGATCAAGAACTCGTCCTGCGGGAACGCCGGATCGTTCGGCGCGTAGAGCGCGAGCACGCGCTGTCCGTCGGGTGAGACCAGTGTGCGCAGCAGCGCCTCGTCCTTGCGGCTCGACTCGAACTGCGTCCTCACAGCAGCCAGAGGCTCTTCGGGACCTTCGTTCTTCACAGACTCCGGCAGCGAATCAGGCGACACATCGGGCTCTAAGCGGAAGGCGAGCCGCGCGGCGGGCACGTCGCGCAGCTCGCGTGGGCTAACGCTCATGCCCATCTTCTCTTCGATCCTTTTACAACCCGCGAGCGGCGAGACGACGCACGCGGCGGCGACGAGCGAAGCCATCAGCGTGCGAACTGAGAGACGCGACCAGACCACGCGCGCCCTCGTGTGCCGCGCGCCGCTCCCACGCACGCACGCACGCGCGCACGCAGACTCATCCGCACCGACTTTAGCGTCCAGGCTCGTCTTCACGTTTCGTTGAAGTTAAGAATTCCCTTCCGCGCGAATGATAGAAACGTGCGCGCCGAAGTGTCAAAGGGGTACGGCGTGCGGGCGATGCGTAGGAAGTCGCCCGCGCGTTGCGCCGTTGCCCCGCCGCGTTGCGCCATCACGCACGCGCGGGCGCGCACTCGTCTCGCGCGGTTGCTGTGTCGCGCCCGGTGTGCGGCGCGCGTCGCGCGGCAACTCTGTGTGGTTGAGCGGCGCGGTTGTGTCGGCGTCCGACTCGCCCGTCACCTCTGCGGCGAGGGCGGGTGTGAGCGCGAGCACGGCGCGCATCGTCTCGCGCGGGCTCAGGTGCGCCGCGTCTGTCTCGTCGCGCTCCACGCAGTTGTGCTCGACCGTGCGCGCGGCGCGACGCGCCGCAGGCTCACCCGTCGCGTTGCGCGCCACGAAGAGCCGCGCCGCCATCACGCCGACGAGATCGCACGTCAACTCTTCGCCGCGCCGCGCCGAGACCTGCCGCAGTCCGGCGCTCAACTCCGCGCGACGCGCCACGCGCCGGAAGAGCGGCGTGAGCGTGCCGCGTGCACCGTCCGCCGCGTGCGTCAGCTCGTGCGCCATGACGCTCAACATCCCTTCGTCCGAGCGCAGGGACGCGAGGAAGATCGTCCCGAAGCGGATCGCGCGCGGATCGTCGTAAACGATGGAAGCGTTGTCGCGCAAAGAAACGTCGAGCTTGATGCGCCGCACCATGCCGATGCGCGCGAGCGCCGCGCGACGCGACGCGACGGCGACGCCGTTCTCCGCCATCAACGCTGACAGACTCTCCGCCGCAAGCTGCTTCGCCGCCGGGAGCAGCCTTGAGGCGCGTGCCGCGCCCACCAACACTTCCGGGTTGCGCGCCGCAAGATTCGGGCGCGACTGCATCACGTCAATCGGCACGCTCCCGCGCGGATCAAGCTCGCGCTCGGCGCAGACCGCCGCCGCCGCGCGAGCGACCGATTCCTCAACCTCCGTCGTCGCCGCGCGTGGCGCAGAGACAGACTGGCGCGCGCCGTCCTGCGCCAAGACCCCGGCGACGCGCGCCGCGACGCATGCGCCAAACGCGAGACTGACGACGAGCATCACTCTCAT
>JAVXVR010000568.1:0-2887 GCA_032230165.1 Acidobacteriota bacterium
GATCATCCCAGAGCCGCGTCTCCTGCGAGACGCGCCCACCCGATTCGATCAACGCGATCTGCCGCTCGATCTCAAACTCAATCGCCTTCTGCATGAAGCGCACCGAGTTCAAGTTCTTCAGCTCGACCTTCGTCCCGTACCCCTCACCCGTGCGGCGCACAGAGACGTTCGCCTCGCAGCGTAGATTCCCCTTCTCCATGTCCGCCTCGCTCGCCCCGACCCACTGAAGCGCGCGCCGCACGTGGTTGACGTAATCGTAAGCCTCCCATGACGTGCGAAAGTCCGGCTCGGTGACGATCTCCGCGAGCGGCGTCCCGGCGCGATTGAGATCGACGTAAGAATAGCGATCAGTTTCCGGCAGTCCCTCGTGGACGTTCTTGCCAGCGTCTTCCTCAAGGTGCAGCCGCGTGATGCGCACACGCATCGGCTGCCACTCGCGCGCGTGCCCCGCGGCGTCGCGAAGCGCCGTCATCACTTCCAACTCGCCGCGCTCCGAGAAAGGCTTGTCGAACTGCGAGATTTGGTAGCCCTTCGGCAAGTCCGGATAAAAATAGTTCTTGCGCGCGAAGATGGAACGCCCGTTGATGTGGAGTCCGAGCGCGAGCGCGGCACGTGCGCCCAGCTCGACCGCGCGGCGGTTCAAGACGGGCAACGCGCCGGGCAAGCCCAGACACACAGGGCACGTATTCGCGTTCGGCTCATCACCGAAGCGCGTCGAGCACCCGCAGAATATCTTCGACTCTGTACTTAGTTGCGCGTGAATTTCGAGACCGATCACAGTCTCCCACCCGTCTTTGATCATTTGACCGTTGCTCCTCACCCGTGTTCAGTCATTCACTTGCCACCCTTTAACCCAAGCGCCGCAATCAAGAGTAAGGCTAACCCGATAACGATGGCGGGTAGCGCCACGAACATGCCGAAGAATTGCGGCAGATAGAGTGTCACGAAAACACCCACCCCGAATGCCACGAGGACGCGCCCGATTATGAACAACCAGATTCCCGTGGCTGATAAATTTTGGACGCGCCTGCGATTCTCTTCGAGCATGTGTGAGCAACCGATTATTGTCCGCCTTTTGGCTCTAGCGGAAACCCGGCGTCGCGCCACGCGTCGATGCCGCCGACGAGGATGTAGAGTTCTGTGAAATCGTACTCTTCGAGGATGAGCGCCGCACGGGTGCTGGAGTTCTCGTAGTGTCAGGCACAGTAGGTGACGACGGGACGCCCGCGCGGGACTTCGCCGATCCGCGCCTCAAGCTCGCCGCGCACGATGCGTAGGCTACCCGGAATCTGCACGTCGCTCTGCGACCAATGTTTCGCGTTGCGCGTGTCGAGGAAGACGGGCGCGCGTCCCTCTTCAACGATCCGCCAAACTTCTGCGGGACTGACCCTGCGCGGCTCAATCTGCTCACTCATCCAAACCCCGCCGCCTTTCACAATCTCGCGTTCGTCTCGCAACCACACGCCCTCTCAAGGTCGCAGCCAGCCGGGCAGCGCGCCCGCGCGGCGCGCCTCGTCTTCAAGTTGCCGCCAGCGCGCGTCGAGTCCCTCGCGCTCGGCTTCGAGCAGCCTCAGTCGCGTGGCGAGAGACGCCGCGTCCGCCGAGGCGTAGTTGAAGGGTGCGGCGAGCGCGACGATGCCCGGCGAGAAGACGCCGCGACCGAAGGTGCGACGCGCGAAGAGCCCGCCCGCCCCGCGCCGCACGAAGCCCGAATCGGCTCGCATGCCGCCGCCGCCGAGCGTCAGACCACCGCCCATTTGCGCCGTCGCGAGACTTCCGATGCCGTTGGTCTGGAGCGCGCCGAAGTTTGCGCCCTCCAAGCCCGCGACCGTCGTGCGCATAATCGGTTGTGGCGAGCGGCGACCAAAAGAGAAGCCACCGCCCGCGACGAACGCGACTGAGCCGGTCGTAAACTGTGTCGGGAAATTATCCGCCGACGACGGGAGAACCGAGCGCAAATAATCTATCTCGGCGTCGAGCGCCGATGTCTCTTCGCGCAAAGCGTTCGCGCGCCCGCGCCAGTAGCTCTCCGCCTCTGCTTCGCGCTCCGCGCCGCGCCGCGCGATCTCGCGCAACTCGTGCTCGTCTGCTTCGGCGCGACGCCGCAACTCTTCGAGCGAGGGCAAACCTAATTCCTTGCGCCGACGCTCGTAGTCGCGTTCACCCCGCAAGCGCGACTGCCGCGCCGGTTCAAGCTCGCGGTTTGTAATCGTCGCGACCGGCGAGCGCGTCGCTTGAGTCGGTTGCTTCCGCTCGGTCGAGGAAGCTTCGGTGTTCGCGGCAGCATGGCGCAGGAAACTCCCCGCTGGCTCTCGGTTGGCGCGCTCCGTGGCTTCGATGTCAACGTGCGCGAGTTGGAGCGTGACGTTAAAGCCCGGCGCGGCTTCATATGTCAGCGTCCTCTCGGTCAGGGAAAACCTTTCGGGAATCTCGACGCGCTGACCGCCGCGCATGACGAGCGTATAGGCTGCTGCCGAGGCTGAGAGCAGGCACGCGAGCAGACACGCCGCCGCGCAAAATTTCAGCGCGCGAGCGCGTGTGCGTCTCGCCCCGCACGCTGCGTCTGGCGCGTCTATGGTTCGGCAGAAAAACATTGTCGCCGTTCTCCCGTTCGCCGTCGAAGTCGGATTTGAGCCGAGTATAACACCCGTGCGGAGTCGCCGCGAAATTGACCCGACCCGCCGAAAATCGTGCTCTGCCGGATACCAAAGTGGTGTACAATCCGCCCGGTTCAGTCCAGTGTTTGTTGTTTCGAGAGACGGCGGCAAGCCTCCCACATTCGGGCTTTCGCCGCCCGTGTTTCACGACCTTTTTCTCCCAAAGGAGGCTATCTGGTAACATGGCGAAAACGATTGCGACACTTGTCGGTGTGGTGTTGTTGCTGGTG
>JAVXVR010000635.1:0-2630 GCA_032230165.1 Acidobacteriota bacterium
GGCGGTGATGAAGTCGTGCAACTCTACCTGCGCGACTTGGTGGCGAGTGTTGAGCGACCCGTCGCCGAACTCAAAGGCTTCGAGCGCGTCACGCTTCGCGCGGGTGAGCGACGCCGCGTCACGTTCACGCTCACGCCCGCCGAACTCGGCTTCTACGACCGCGCCATGCGCTTTACCGTCGAGCCCGGCGCGTTCAAGGTCACGGTCGGCACGAGTTCCGTGGGCGGACTCGAAGCGAGCTTCGATGTCGCCGCAAGATAATCGCAGCCGTCAGAGCTTGACGCTTGAGAGATGATCGACTGAGAAACAGTTGTCAGATGACTGCCTGATGATTCCGTCACGCGCCCGAAGGTCGCTCACTTTACGTCTCGCGTCTCGCTCTGCTTCGCGCCGCGACTCCCGTCAAAGCGTGCGCCCGCTTGCGCTCCTGCTGCTCCTCACGCTGCTGGCGTCGAACGTCTCGGTCGCGCAGCTTCGCGCGCCGTCGAGTCTGCCCGCGCGCGCTACGCACGCGCCCGCAAAACTCTCGGCGGAAGACGACGCGTTTCTCGAAGACCTCTCGCACCGCGCCTTCCTCTTCTTCCGGGAGCAAGCCGACCCGCGCACCGGACTTGTCCTCGACCGCGCGCACACGGACGGCGCGCCATACCCGCCCGGCGACGATCATCACAACGTCGCGAGCAGCGCTTCGACCGGCTTCGGTCTGACGGCGCTCTGCATCGCTGCCTCGCGCAAATGGATCGAGCCTGCGGAGGCGCGCGAGCGGGTGCGCGCGACCTTGCGCTTCTACGCCAATCGCGCCGAAGAGTTTCACGGCTGGTTCTACCACTGGGCGGACGCCGAGACGGGCGCGCGACGCTGGAACAGCGAAGTCTCGACGATAGACACCGCGCTCCTGCTCGCAGGGATACTCACGGCGCGCGCAGCATTCGGCGACGACGCGGAGATCGTCCGCCTCGCAACAAAGATTTACGACCGCGTGGACTTCACATGGATGCTCGACGCGCGCACGGGAAGACTCTCGCACGGCTGGCGACCCGAAACCGGTTTCCTCAAAACGACTTGGGACACCTACAGCGAGCACCTCATACTCGATCTGCTCGCCGTCGGATCAGTCACGCACCCCGTCTCGCCGCGCGTGTGGCGCGCGTGGCAGCGCGAGCGCATCACCTACGCGGGCTACACGTACATCACGGGCGGTCCCCTCTTCATTCATCAATACTCGCACGCGTGGGTTGACTTCCGCGGTCGCCGTGAGAGCTGGTATCCCTTCACGGATTACTTCGCGAACTCCGTCGCCGCCACACGCGCGCACAAACAGTTCTGTCTCGCGCTCGCGCAGGAGTTTCCCGGCTACACGGAGAACGTCTGGGGCATCACGGCGTCCGACAGCGCGCGCGGCTACGTCGCGTGGGGCGGACCGCCGCGCGATCCGGCGATAGACGGCACGGTCGTCCCCAGCGCCGCCGGTGGCTCGCTCATGTTCACGCCCGACATCTGCGTGCCCGCGCTGCGCGAGATGCGTGCGCGCTTCGGCGAGCGCGCCTACGGACACTATGGCTTCGCCGACGCCTTCAACCCCACGACGGGCTGGGTGGACGGGGACGTGATCGGCATCAACGTCGGCATCACGCTACTGAGCGCAGAGAATCTACGCACCGGCAACGTCTGGCGTTGGTTCATGCGAAACCGAGAGATCGTGCGGGCGATGAAAAGGGTCGGACTGGTGAAAGCGGGAGAGGTTGTTTTCAACCCTTCGCACCCTGCGACGTCGGCGCGCTTCGTCCGTAAAGCTCTGTCAACTTCCTCAGCCGCTCGCCCGTCTCCGCGGTCAACGCGCCGCGCTTGAAACGC
Organism: Acidobacteriota bacterium; assembly: GCA_032230165.1. Taxonomy (GTDB): domain Bacteria; phylum Acidobacteriota; class Blastocatellia; order Pyrinomonadales; family Pyrinomonadaceae; genus JAIVGV01. The sequence goes on from JAVXVR010000635.1 coordinate 1,855, forward strand.
CAGTCCCAGTTGCCCTGTGTGCTCGCCGGAAGATTCATGCGTGCGCGATTGTCTAACCCCAGCACGTCTTGCAGAGGGATGATCGCCGTGTCTGCCACGGACGCGAGCGCGGCACGTATGAAGTCCCAGTGAATCTCCGCGCCATCCGAGTTCAAATAACCGAGACAGAATTTTCGCTCACGCTCGACCTGCGCGGCGTCACGCGTCGAGCCCTCGCCCGCCTGCGCGTTGAACCAACCGACAGTTGTGTCGTTGTCGTGCGTGCCCGTATAGACGACGACGTTCGCATGATAGTTGTGCGGCAGGTCGCGGTTTGTCGCGTCGCCGCCGAAGGCGAATTGCAGTATTCGCATTCCGGGGAAGTCGAAACGGTCGCGCAGCTCGTCAACGTCCGGCGTGATGACGCCGAGGTCTTCGGCGATGATCGGCGGAGAGTCCAGCTCGCGCTTGATGGCGGCGAACATCTCCGCGCCGGGAGCCGTGACCCAGCGACCGTGCTCCGCCGTCGGATCGCCCGCCGGAATCTCCCAACTCGCGGCGAACCCGCGAAAGTGATCGAGGCGAAGAATGTCGAAGAGCCGCAGCGTGGCACCCGTCCGTGCAATCCACCAGTCGATGACTTCCCTCTTCTTCGCGTCCCAGTCGTAGACAGGATTCCCCCAGAGTTGCCCCGTTGCGCTGAAGTAATCGGGCGGGACTCCGGCGACGACGCGTGGCGCGCCGCCCGCATCAAGCTTGAAGAGGTGACGGTTGACCCACACGTCCGCCGAATCATA
>JAVXVR010000124.1:0-8183 GCA_032230165.1 Acidobacteriota bacterium
AGGCGACGGCGGCAAGCAACTCGTCCGCGTCGTCCGCTTCCGCGATGCGGGCAGCGCGCTCACGGATCGCAAAGTCATCATCGAGGGCATCCCCGCCGCGCAGTTCCACGCGGGCACGCGCCTGCGCTTCGGCGCGGACGGCAAGCTCTACGTCACGACGGGCGACGCGACCGACCGACAGCTCGCGCAGCGTCTCGACTCGATCAACGGCAAGACTCTGCGTCTGAACGACGACGGCACTGTGCCGCCCGACAATCCCTTCGTTAATCAACCGGGCGCGCGTCCCGAAATCTTCTCTTACGGTCATCGCAACTCGCAGGGACTTGATTTCCAACCCGGCACGAATCTGATGTTCCAGACCGAGCACGGACCTTCGGGCTTCGACGGACCCGGCGGCGGCGACGAGGTGAACATCGTCGAGCGCGGGAAGAACTATGGCTGGGCTGTCATCCACCACACGCAGACGCACGAGGGCATGGAGTCGCCGCTCCTTGAATACACGCCCGCGTGCGCGCCCGCGTCCGGCTCTTTCTATCGCGGCTTGAGCGCGCGAGGCTTCGCAGACTTTCGCGGCAACTTCTTCTTCGGGTGTCTGCGCGGCGAGCGCATCATCCGTGTCGTGCTCGACGGTCGCCGCGTCGTCTCTCAGGAGAACCTGCTCGAACACCAGTACGGTCGCATCCGCGACGTAGTGGAAGGACCCGACGGCGCGCTCTACTTCTCGACCTCGAACCGCGACGGACGCGGCAAGCCCGCAAAAGAAGATGACCGCATCATGCGCCTCGTGCCTGTGAAGTGAAGAAGAATCGGGAAGGTGGCAAGAAGAAAACAGAATGAAGCCCTAAGCCCCGTAAGGGGCGGAAGACTTTAGCCCACGGCATCAGCCGTGGGCTACTTTCTATCGGCGCTACGCGGCTGAAACCCTCGTCCCGCGCCTGTTTGTTAAATAGTTCGCGTGACTTTCGAGAGCGAGCGAGGGGCGTCGGGGTCGAGACCCTTGGCGTCGGCAAGCATTGCGGCGAAGAGTTGCGCGGGGATGATGTAAGGGATCGGGGAGAGAAACTCGTCGAGCCCTGCGGGCATGACGAGGGCGCGCGTGCACGACGATGCGACTTGCTCATCATCGGTGATGGCGAGCGTGTCGGCGCGTAGCTCGCGGAGGCGTTCGACGAGCGCGCGGGTCGAGTCGTGTGTGACGCCGGGCGGCGCGAAGAGGATGACGGGGAAGTGTCGCTCGACCATGGCGAGCGGTCCGTGCAGAAAGTCTGCCGACGAAAATCTCTCGGCGACGACGTAGCAGGTCTCCATGAGCTTCAATGCCAGCTCGTAGGCGTCCGCGTACATCAGCCCGCGCCCCACCACCACGCAGTTCTCCATGAAGACATAACGCTCGACCATCTCCGCCACGTCAGCGCGAAGTTCGAGCGCGCGCTCAACCCAGTCGGGGATCGCTGTGTAATCAATCTTTGCTTCGTCACGTTCGGCGAGCGCAGCGGAGAGCATGTAGAAGTGGAGCATCTGCCCCGTGAAGGTCTTCGTCGCGGCGACCGAGCGCTCGCGTCCGCCGTGCATCAGCAGCGTCTCGTCAACCAAACTCGTCATCGCGGAGCGCGGCTCGTTCGTCACGCCGACCGTGTACGCGCCGCACGCGCGGGCGTTTTCCAGCACCTGATTGATGTCCTCGCCCTCGCCCGACTGTGAGACGCCAACGACGAGCGCATGTTTGAGATCGAGCCGCGCGCCGTAGAGCGTGTGGACGGACGGGGCGGAGAGTGAGACGGGGATGCCCGTTTTGATCTCCAACAGGTAGCGACCGAAGAGCGAGGCGTTGTCGCTTGAGCCGCGCGCGACGAGCACGATCAAGTTGACGCCGCGCCCGCGCAGGAACTTGCCCAGCCGCTCGACCTTCGCGCTCTCCTCGGCAATCGTCTTGCGCAGAGCCGCGGGCTGCTCGGCGATCTCTTGAAGCATCAGAGACAAACGCGATCACCTCCCGACAGCTTCGCCGTGTTGATATTCCTAACCGATTCGGGTACAAGGTCAGCCTGTCCTGCAATCACAGACGGCGCGAGCGCGTGGGCGTGCGGCGCGTGAGTCTCACGGCGACAAGCTCCGGCGCATACGGTCGAACTCCTGTTCATGTCGAATACTTTATCACGAAGGTTCTCGCGGCGTCTGTGTGTCGTCGCCGCCCTCTTGCTCTCGACAGTGTGCGCCGCGCGCGCGCAAAAGAGCGTCACCGCACAAGCGACGGCGGCGACAGACGCGGTTCAACTCATCCCCGCGCCCAAACAGATGACACAGACGGGCGCGCGCTTCACGTTCGCGCGCGAGACGCGCGTCGCGCTCGCCGATCCGCGCTCGGAGGACGACCGCTTTGCCGCGGAGGATTTCATTGACGATGCCAAGCAGACGGCGAGCCTGAGCTTGCGCGTCGCCGCGCGGCGCGAGCGCGCGACGATCCTCCTCGGCTCGCTCGACAACGCGGCGATCCAGTCGGCACTGAAGCGCGCGGGGGTTGAAGCGCCCGCGAATCTGAACGAGGAAGGCTACGTGCTGAGCGTGACGCCGCGCGAAGTCGTCGTCGCGGGGAAGACCACCGCCGGGACTTTCTACGGCGCGCAGACTCTAAAACAGCTCGTGCGCGGCGACGGCGACGCAGCGTTCATCCCCGGCGTGCAGATCGTTGACTACCCGCAGATGCGATGGCGCGGGATGTTCGACGACATCAACCGTGGTCCCGTGCCGACCGTGGATTACATTAAGCGGCAATTGCGCACGGAGGCGGCGTTCAAGCTCAACCTGCACTCCTTCAACATGGAGAACATCGTGCGCTTCGCGTCGCATCCGCTCTTGGGACCCGAAGGCGGCGCGCTCACGCCCGCAGAGATTCGTGATCTTGCGACTTACGCGAAGCGCCTTCACGTCGAGCTAGTGCCGCAGCAGCAGACCTTCGGACACTTACACAAGGTGCTCAGCCTTGAACGTTACGCGCCGCTCGCCGAAGCGCCCTACGGCGACGTGCTCTCGCCGCAGCAGGAGGAGAGTTACAAGCTCGTCGCCGACTGGTACAGGGAGTTGAACGAGTTGTTCCCCGGTCGCTTCTTCCATATCGGCGAGGATGAAACTTTTGAGCTGGGTGAGGGACAGAGCCGCGACGCTGTGCGCGTGAAAGGCGTCGGCGCGGTTTACTTCGAGCACCTGCGCCGCGTGCAGGAGATTTTGAATCCCTACAACCGGCGACTGATGTTCTGGGGTGACATCGCCTTGAATCATCCAGACCTCATCGGCAACGTGCCGAAAGAGATGATCGTGATGAACTGGTCTTACGGCGCGCGCGAGGATTTCAAGGCGCGCATCAAGCCGTTCAAAGATGCGGGGCTCGCTCAGTTCGTCTGCCCCGGCGTGCAGACCTGGAATCAAATCTTCCCGAACGAAGACACGGCGACGAAGAACATCGTCAACTTCGTCCGCGACGGGCAAGAGGCGAACGCTCTGGGGATGCTCAACACAGAGTGGGACGACGACGGCGAATCTCTCTATGAGAACGCTTGGTACGGCGTCGTCTTGGGAGCGGCGGCTTCGTGGCAACAGGGCGAACTCGACGTGCCGCGCTTCGAGCGCGACTTCGACTGGGCGTTCTTTCGCGCCGACGGCGACACGTTCGTCCGCTCCATCCGCTCGCTCGGCGGCGTGAACACACTGCTCGGCATAGGTTCTAGTGATCAACTCTTCTGGCAGGAGCCTTTCACGTCGGCGTTCCAACAGCAGGCGCGTAAGATGAATGAGAAGACGAAGCAGATGCGCCTCGTCGTCGAAAATGTAGAAGAGACTCTGCGGCGCGACGGCGCGCGGGCGCGTCGTAACCGGACGATGATCCCCTCGATGATCTTCGCCGCTCGCCGCTTCGATCACCTGGGGCGGCGGATGGAAGTGGTCGAGCAGTTCAGCCGCGACTACTGGGCGGCGTACCTCAACCTCGGCGACCGGCAGCGTGTCGGACGCCTGCGCCGCTACTCCGGCGGGGTTTATAACTCCTTGCGCGAGATGGCGGAGGAACTTTCGATTTTGCGCGAGGGCTACCGCGAACAGTGGCTCGCCGAGAGCCGCCCTTACTGGCTCGCGAGCGTGCTGGCGCGCTACGATCGCGCCGTCGCCACGTGGCTCAACAAGTCGAAGTCGGTCGAAGAGGCGGTGCGCGACTACGGCGAGCACACGACGCTGCCGAACCCCGAAGAGTTCGGTCTCGGCGCGCGCCCGCAGCCTTAATTCAATAGACACCTCGCGCAATTTCCATTTCATTGTTTGGAGGAACACAGTGATGCTGAGTGAAATGCTTCTTCCCGAATTCGATCAGGAGATGGCTTCGACGCGCAAGACTATCGAGCGCGTGCCGGATGATAAGCTCGACTGGCAGCCGCACGGCAAATCTATGCCGATGCGCGGGCTCATCACGCATTTGGCAAACATGCCGACGTGGGTGGGGCACACGCTCGGCAAGGACGCGCTCGACCTCGCGCCGCAGGGGGTGCCCATGCGTGCCGCGCCCGTCGGCTCGACGCGTGAAGCCGTCGAGACATTTGACCGCAACGTCGCGGAGGCGCGCGCGACGATTGCCAACGCCGACGACGCTGCTTTCGGCGGCACGTGGTCGCTGTTGCAGAACGGGCAGACGCTCTTCACGCTGCCGAAGCTCGCCGTGCTGCGCACGTTCGTCATGAATCACATCATCCACCACCGCGCGCAGCTCGGCGTCTATCTGCGTTTGAACGATGTGCCTGTGCCGTCCGTCTATGGTCCCTCGGCGGACGAGAGCATGTGACGCGCGGGCGAAGAAGCCTCGAAGGGAGTTCAAACAGTTGGACACGCTAAAGACGGACGAGCGCGGGGCGCAGAGCACGGGGCGACTGATCTCGCTCGACGTGTTTCGCGGGATGACGATTGCCGGGATGATCCTCGTCAACAACCCCGGCACGTGGAGCCACATCTACTGGCCCCTCGAACATGCTGAGTGGGACGGCTGGACGCCGACCGACCTCATCTTCCCGTTCTTCCTCTTCATCGTCGGCGTCTCGATCACGCTCGCGCTCGGTCGCCGCGTCGAAGAGGGCGGGGGCAAGCGCGATCTCTACTTGAAGATCGTCCGGCGCACCGTCCTCATCTACGGGCTTGGACTCTTCCTCGCGGGCTTCCCGTTCTTCAACTTCTCGACGATCAGACTGTCGGGCGTGCTGGCGCGCATCGCCGTTTGTTACTTTATTACCGCGCTCGTCTTCGTCAAGACGAGCTGGCGGACGCAGGGGCTGATCGTCGCCGTGATCCTCGTCGCTTACTGGGCTGTCATGACGCACGTCGCCACGCCCGGCTACGCGGCGGGCGACATGTCGAAGCAGGCGAGCATCGCGTCGTTCGTTGACCGCAAAGTTCTGGGCAATCACATCTGGAAGGGCGGCGATAAAGTTTACGACCCGGAAGGAATCTTGAGCACCTTCCCGGCAATCGCCACGACCTTGCTCGGCGTGCTCGCGGGTCACTGGCTGCGGCGGCGTGTGAGCGACTATGAGAAGGTCGCGGGTCTCTTTGTCGCGGGTGTCGCCGGGGTCGTCGCGGGCTGGTGCTGGAACCCTTTCTTTCCGATCAACAAGGCTCTGTGGACGAGTTCATACGTGCTCTTCACCGCCGGGCTCGCGCTGCAACTGCTCGCCGCGTGCTACTGGCTCATAGACATCAAAGGCTACAGGCGCTGGTCGCTCCCTTTCCGCGTCTTCGGCGTCAACGCGCTCGCCGTCTTCGTCCTCACAGGTTTGATGGCGCGCATCATGACGATCAAGGAGTGGTGGAACTTCACGCGCACAGACGGCACGACGGGCGCGAACCTTCAGACCTTCATCTACCAGCGCGCCTTCGCCTCTTGGCTCTCGCCCGTCAACGCCTCGCTTGCCTTCGCCATCTGCTTTGTGCTGCTGTGGCTTGGCTTGATGGCGATACTTTATCGGAAGAAGATTTACATTAAGGTCTAGCCCGAAATTTGAACCCCAAATATTCAAGCCCGCCGCTTGTGCGATTTGTGCTCTGTGCCCTCTGCGTACTCGCGGCTTGCCTCGTCGCCCCTCACGCTGGCAGTCGTGCCGCCTTTGGCGGGACGCGCACGCTGCGCGTCATGTCATACAACGTCCATGTCGGGACAGGCATGGACAAGAAACTCGATCTCCCGCGCATCGCTGAAGTTATCAAACGTGAACGACCCGACCTCGTCGGCTTGCAGGAAGTTGATCGCGGCGTCGAGCGCACACACCGCGTCGATCAGATCGCGGAGCTGGCGCGCCTGACGGGGATGGAGTACGCCTTCGCGCCCAACCTCGCCTATCAGGGCGGCTGGTACGGCGTCGCCATCCTCTCGCGCTTCCCCATCCTCGCCAGCGAGCACGCGCGTTACCAGCATCTGCGCGAAGCGGAGCGGCGGGGCTACCTGCGCGTCGAAGTCTCGGTCGGCGGGCGCACCATCAGCTTCGTCGCGACACACCTCGACTACCAGCACGACGACAACCGACTCTACGAGACGCGGCAACTGCTCAACGCGCTCTCTCGCGTCAGCACTCCACTCATCGTCGCGGGCGACTTCAACGAAGAGCCTGAGGGCGCGAGCTATAAGCTCATGCTTTCGCGCTTCGCGGACGCCTGGGCGGCGAGTGGGACGCAAGCCGATGGACTGACCTATCCGGCGGATAAGCCGCGAAAGCGCATAGACTACATCTTCTACGCGCCCCGCGAACGGGCGCGCGCGCGCCGTGCGCGTGTGGTTGAGTCTTTAGCGTCCGATCACAGGGCGTTGGCGGCGGAGATCGAGTTGAAGTTAGACTAAGGGCGATGAAGCGAGAAGACACGAGCAGTCGGGCAGTGACGCTCGCCGACGTAGCGCGCGCGACGGGCGCGGCGCTAAGCGACGACGCTTCGGCGGAAGTCTCGGACGTGACGCACGACTCGCGGCAAGTGCGCGCGGGCACTCTGTTCGTCGCCATACAGGGCGAGAAGTTCGACGCGCATGATTTTCTCGCGCAGGCGCTGGCGCAGGGCGCGGTCGGTGTCGTCTCGGAGCGGGAGCGACCCGCGGAGTTCGAAGGCGCGTGGCTGCGCGTCGCGGACGCGCGTCGCGCTCTCGCGCAAGCCGCAGCAGAGGTTCAACGCCACCCGTCACGGGAACTAAAGCTCGTCGCCATCACGGGCACTAACGGCAAGACGACGACCGCGCACATCGTCGCAGCAATCGTCGAGGCGGCTGGTGAACGCGTCGCCGTGCTCGGCACGGTCGGCTACCGGATCGGCGACGAACATTTTGAAGCCGCACACACGACGCCTGAAGCTTCGGACGTGCAGCGTTTCCTGCGCCGCGCGGTTGACGCCGGTGCGAGCGTCGCCGTAATGGAAAGCTCCTCGCAGGCGCTCGATCTCCGTCGCTGCGACGCGCTGCGCGTAGCCGTCGCAGTCTTCACCAACCTCACGCAAGATCACCTCGACTACCACGGGACGATGGAAAACTACTTCGACGCCAAGCGCCAACTCTTCGACGGGCGCACAGGCTCGCGCCCCGACGCGTCCGTCATCAACCTCGACGACGAATACGGCGTGCGGCTCGCGCGCGAACTCACAGAGGCTGGCGCGCGCGTCATCACCTACGCGCTCAGGCGCGAGGCGGATGTGACGGCGCGCAATGTTAACTACTCGCTGGCGGGGAATCGCTTCGAGCTGAAGACCCCGGCGGGCGCGCGCGAGATGGTCTCGCCGCTCGTCGGGCAGCCGCACGTTTACAACGTGCTCGCGGCGTCGGCGGGCGCGCTCGCGCTCGGCTACTCGCTCGATACCATCACACGCGCCGTCGAACTTTGCGCCGGAGCGCCCGGTCGCTTCGAGCGCGTCGCGCACGCGGGCGACTTCGCGGTCGTCGTTGATTACGCGCACACAGACGACGCGCTGCGAAACGTCCTGCGCTCGGCACGCGAAGTCGCGCGAGCGGGTGCGCGCATCATCACGGTCTTTGGCTGCGGCGGCGACCGCGACCGCACGAAGCGCGCGCCGATGGGCGAAGCCGCCGCTTCTTTGAGTGACGTGGTCGTCGTCACCTCCGACAACCCGCGCACGGAAGACCCGGAAGCGATCTTGCGCGATGCAGAGGTGGGGTTAAAGAA
>JAVXVR010000011.1:0-4557 GCA_032230165.1 Acidobacteriota bacterium
TCATCCTTCCCACTTGATCGTCCCTTCCTTCGTCGTGTCGATCTCGGCGGTGGGGAGCGATTCGTTGAAGAGGTAGCCCTTCATGTTGGCGAAGAGAAACTCCTGCGCGTCGGGGTTCATCAGGTCGAGCCCGTAGTGGTTGATGATCTGCGTCTGCTTCTGCAACCACTCGCGCCAGCACGCGCCGCAGACTTCCCGCGCGATCTTCTGCCCCAACTCGTTCGGTAGCGGCGCGAAGCCCAGCGGCGCGCGCTTCTGCCCGCAGTGTTTGCACTTGATCTCGTCAGCCATATTTTTGCGTTACTCCTTACGGGCGAAATTATAAACGCTGACGCGCACACGCGCGAGAGTCGTGCGCTCTTTTACGCCCCCGCCGCGCGGATCGCCTCGATGATCTCCGCATCGCGCGGGCGAAAGACTGAGAGCGGCTGCACCTTCAAATAGCGCACGACGCCGCGTGCGTCGATGACGACGACAGCGCGGGCAGACCTGCCGGGCAGCCACGACGACGCGCCGTAGAGTTTACTCACCTCGCCTTGCGGGTCGGAGAGCAGGCGCAAAGGCAGTTCGCGCTTCTCGGCGAAGCGTTTGTGCGACGCTTCCGAATCGGTCGAGACACCGACGACCTCCGCGCCCGTCTCTCGGTACAGTTCCCAGTTATCGCGCACCGAGCACATCTGCCGCGTGCACACAGGAGTCTCATCGCCGGGGTAGAAGAGCAGCACGACGACGCGCCCGCGCTGGTCAGACAACTTCCACGCGCGCCCCTCGCCGTCCTTCAACGTAAAGTCCGGCGCTGTCTCTCCTACGGTCGCAGTTTTTGACTTGTCACCTGTCACTCGTCACCTGTCACGACTGAAAGTCTCTGATGTCTTTGAACGGCGTCGCGCGGTCGTCGAAGTTCGGGCGGTAGTAGTGCGACGCGCCGTCGTACTCCTGCATCCAGCCCTCTTCCATGCCCAGCTCGCCGAGCAAAGAGACGGCGCGCAGCCACTCGCCTTCGCTGATGCGGCGCGAGAGCAAGACGTATCGCTCGTCCGTCGCAGCCTTGTTCGTCGCGTAGTACTGCGCCATCAGGGAGACGGCGACGCGCGGGCTCAAGTTCTCTCTGATCCATTCCAAAGATTCGCGCACGCCCGCGAGATCGTTCGGGAGCACAAGCAAACGAACGACGAGACCGCGACGGAGCAACCCCCGCTCGTCGAAGACTAATTCGTCGCCCGTCTGACGAAACATCTCGCAGAGCGCGCGTCGCGCGTGCTCCGTGTAGCCGGGCACTTTCGAGTAGGCGTAGCCTTCCTGTGAGTCGGCGTACTTCAGATCGGGAAGATAGACATCCACGATGCCGTCGAGCAGGCGCAGGACTTCCACCGAGTCATATGCGTTCGTGTTGTAAACGATGGGCAGGCGCAAGCCTTGCTCCGCAGCGATCAAGATCGCGCGCGCCATCTGCGGGGCGAAGTGCGTCGGACTGACGAAGTTGATGTTGTGGCAGCCGCGCGCTTGCAGCTCAAGCATCATGGAGGCTAAGCGCTCGTGCGTCACCTCGTTTTTGATCTGCTCTTTGTGCGTCTGCGAGATTTGGTAGTTCTGACAATAGACGCAGCGCAGATTGCAGTTGCCGAAGAAGATGTTGCCCGCACCATGCGTTCCCGTGAGCGCGGGCTCTTCGCCGAAGTGCACGGTGTAGGAAGAGACGATGGGGAGTGCACCCGAATAACAGCGCGCCAATTCTCCGCGCGTGCGGTCGTTGCCGCAGTCGAGCGGGCAGACCGTACAGCTAATCAATAGCTTTTCGAGGGCTTGTACCCTTCCAGCAAGCTCGCCCGATTCGTACAGAGCTAAGTAATTCGGTTGATGCAATGCGTAAGCTCCCCTAACTGACTCAAGCCTTAGCGCCCTGGCTTGAGTTTACTATAACCGTCTCTTATAACGGCAGTATTACTGCCCGCACGCTTGTCGGCAAGGTGGCGCTCGTCGTACCGAATTTCTCAGTGGCTGCCAGAGTCATAGACCTTTAACTTTGCGCCGCACTGTTATAGAGTCTTGCGCCGTCTGTCACCTGCGCCGCCGTCTCGGTCATATGCCTCTTTCCCCGAACACCCGGCCCGGTCGCTACGAAATCCGCTCTCTGATCGCCGCCGGCGGCATGAGCGAGGTGTATCTGGCCGAAGAACTGAGGCTGCGCCGCAAAGTCGCGCTCAAAATACCGAGGTCAATTCCTAAATGAAAACAAATCACCGCGTTTTGTTGATCGTTGCTGTGTTCGGAATCACGCTGTTGACGGCAGCGGTTAACCCTCACGGTTCAATCTATGCAGTAGGCTATCGCGTCGGGGTCAATATGGCTCCGGGCGACGATCTCTTTGCCGGTCTCCGCTGGCGCAACATCGGTCCGTTTCACGGTGGGCGTATCGCGGCTGTCACCGGCGCGATCGGTCAGCCGGGCGTGTTCTACATCGGGGCGCCCGCCGGCGGCATCTGGAAAACGACGAGCGCGGGCGTGACGTGGTTCCCCGTCTTCGATCAGTTCACGAACGTGGACAGCATCGGCGCGATACAGGTGGCGCCCTCCGATCCCAACATTGTGTATGCCGGCACTGGCGATTCGGTGCAGGGTTCGCTCGGCGACGGCATGTACAAATCGGTCGATGCCGGCAAAACGTGGACGCACATTGGTCTAGAGGACACGGTCAAGATCAACCGGATCGCGATCGATCCGAAAGACCCTGATCTCGTGCTCGTGTCGACGCAGGGCGATGCGCAGCACAGCGGCCGAGGCATCTACCGCAGCATCGACGGCGGCAAGACGTGGGTGAATGTGCTGAAGCCGGAGAACGCGAACGGCACGCGCGATCTCGAGTACGCGTTCGACATGCCGCACGTGATGTTCGCGACGTCGCAGGGCAGCGGCGGTGGATTCGGCGGAGGATTCGGCGGCGGAGGCGGCGCGCCGCAAGGACCGAACGGCACGGCACTCTTCAAGTCGACCGACGAAGGCAAGACGTGGAAGAAGGTGGACACGCTGCCGCCGTACACGGGACGCATCAGCGTCGCAATCGCGATGCACACGAAGGGTCAACGTGTCTTTGTCGTCGGCGGTCTGCTTCAGGGCGGCTCGGGTCTGTACCGGTCTGACGATCAAGGCGCGACGTGGCAGCACATGGGAGGCGACGACACGCGCGTCGCCAACGGTCAGGGCGCGTTCAGCTCAGGTGTCTGGGTCGACTCGCAGAATCCGGACATTCTCTACACGATCAGCACCACCGTCTATCGCTCGACCGACGGCGGCAAGACGTTCAATGCCTTCAAGGGCGCGCCCGGCGGTGAAGACCCGCACGAGATCTGGATCGATCCGACGAACGGGCAGCGGATGTTGTTCGGCTTCGATCAGGGTCCCGCGGTCACGCTCGACGGCGGGCAGACTTGGAGCGGCTATTATCAAATCCCGATTGCGCAGGTCTATCACATCGCCACCGATACACGGTACCCGTACTGGGTGATGGGGTCGCAGCAGGACACGGGCGCGATCATGACGCGCAGCCGCAGCGATCAAGGTCAGATCACGACGGTTGATTGGTATCCGCTGCCGTCGTCCGAGTTCGGCACCGTCGTGCCCGACCCGCTCACGCCGACGACCGTGTACGGCGTCGGCTATGGCGCCGGACAGGGCAACGGGCTGATCAAGATCGATCTCGCGACGGGACAGTGGGGTAACGTCGCTCCGAATTTTGGGACGGACGCGAACCTGTATGCGGCGGGTCGCGATTTCTGGAAACGGTTCGACACCGCGTTCGAGCCGAAGGCGCTGTACGTCGGCTACAACTGCATCGTCGTGACGCGTGACGGCGCGCAGACGTGGAAGGCGTTCAGTCCCGATCTCACCACGCCGAAAGGTCAGCCGATGCTGCCGTGCGGCGTCGCGCCCGCGGCAGCGACGCCGACGCCCACTCCCGCTCCGGCTCCGACGAAGGCTCCTCCGTCACCATCACCAACACCGACGCCGTCGCCGACGACTCCTGCGCCTTTTCCTACCCCGCGCCCTTCGATCTCCGATTTCTCGCTCTCGACCGTCAAGCGAGGCATTGTCTGGTCGGGCAGCAGCAACGGACAGGTCTACAACACGATGGACGGCGGCAAGACCTGGAACAACGTGACGAACTTCACCGACCTGCCGCCGAACTTAACCGCCAACTTCGTCACCGTCGAAGCCGGACACGGCGACGTTAATACCGCCTACGTGCTCGCCAACATTTTCCCCGGACGCGGCACGCCCGCGCCGGCGACGGAGCAGCACTACATCTACCGCACGCACGATGGCGGCAAGACATGGACGCGCATTGTTAACGGGCTGCCGACCGACGAGCGCACGGGCAGTCAGGTGCACGTCATTCGCGAAGACCCCAAGCAGAAGGGCTTGCTCTTCGCCGGCACCGAGACGACCGTCTATGTCTCATTCGACGACGGCGATCACTGGCAATCTTTGCGGCTGAATCTGCCGAGCACATCGATCCGCGACATGGTGTTTCACACAGACGATCACATGAACGATCTGGTG
>JAVXVR010000018.1:0-9648 GCA_032230165.1 Acidobacteriota bacterium
CTTGTGATCACAAGCGCCGCCGCGCCCGCCCCTCTGGCTTACGGGTTCTTCGCCGCCTGACGCAACGCCGCGCCGTTGAGGTTCAACTCCGCGACGGGGATGACCTCGACGTTCGGATACTTCGCCTTGAGCGCGGGCAGAAACTTCTTCGCGTCGCCGACGATGATGATGCTCGCGCCTTGCGAGGCGATGCGCGACGAGGCGAAGCGTTTCACGTCCGCCCCCGTGATGGACTGGACGTTGTTGACGTAGTTGTTGATCTCATCGAAGCTCAAGCCGTAGAGCGCGAGGTTCGCGACCTGCGCGACGAGACCGCCGACCGTCTCCATGTTGCGCGCGAAACCACCGATGAGGTTCGCCTTGCGCGGCGTCAGCTCCGTGTCGGGCAGATCGCCGTTGGCGAGCCGCGAGAGTTCGCCGATGAGCAGGTCTGCCACCTCCGCGCCCGACTCGTTTTTGGTCTGCGCCGTCGCCGTGAAAGGTCCGGCGTCGCGGCGCACGTCGAGCGCGCTCCCCGCCCCGTAGCTCAAGCCCCGCTTGATGCGAATCTCTTGATTGAGGCGTCCCGAATAGCCGCTTAAGACCGAGTTGGCGACTAGCCCCCGGAAGTAGTCTTGATCCCTGCGGTTGATGCCGAGTCGCGCGACGAGGACGGCGGCTTGTCCGGCGTCGGGTTTGTCTATGACGAGGACGCGCGGCTTGGCGTCTGCGCTCAATTTCATCGCAGAGGGCGTGGGCAGAGGCGCAGCGGGCTTCTTCCAGTCGCCGAAAAGTTTCTCGGTGGTGCGGAAGGCGTCAGCCGCCGTCACGTCGCCGCCGACGACGAGGATCGCGTTGTCGGGTCGGTAGTAAGTCTGGTGAAACTTAATGATGTCGTCGCGCTTGACCTGCGCGAGCGATTCGAGCGTGCCCGCGAGCGGATGACCGTAAGGGCTATCGCCATAGACGACACGCGAGGCGACGAAGCGCGCAATCGCGCCGGGCTGACCGAGCGCGACACGCAGATCGTCGAGGTATTGTTGGCGCACCCGCTCGATCTCTTCGCTCTCAAAGACCGGGTTGCGAACAACGTCGGCGAGAATGCCCATCGCTGCGGGGAGACGCGATGACTCAACGTCAATGCTTGCGGATGATGCGTCCCAGCGCGCGCCCGCGTTGATCGAGCCGCCGAGCGCCTCGATGGCTTCGGCGATCACGGTCGCCTTGCGTGTGGTCGTCCCCTTCGTCAGAAGCGAGGCGGTCATGTCGGCTAGTCCCGCGAGTTGCGCCGGGTCGGCTTCGCCGCCGGTTCGGACGATGAGTCGCGCGGCGACAAGCGGCGTGTTCGGTCGTGACACGACGACGACGCGCAAGCCGTTCGCGAGTGTGCGCTCCTGCGGCACGGGAAAGCGGACGCTGCGCGGCGCGGCGGGCGGCGGCGGAGTTTCCATCGGCGCAGGTTGCTGCGCGTATGCTGAGACTGACACGAGCGCGAGCGCGAAGACCGTGAGCGCGAGCGCGTAGAATGCGTGGCGGAAGATTTTTTCGCGTGTGCTCATCTTACTTCCCTCCCTTCGTCGCGCTCTTCGCGGCGTTGCTGTTCGTCTTCTCAGTCGTCGTAGATGTTCCTGCGGGCTTACGCATGGTCTCCGGCAGGTAATAGAGGACGAGACGGTTCTGATCCGTTAAATACTTCTTCACGACGCGCTGCACGTCCGCCGCGCTGACCTTCGAGAGGCGCGCGAGATCGGTGTTGACGCGATTCGGATCGCCGAGCAGGACGGCGGCGTCGCCGAGCGAGAGCGCCTTGCCGTTGTTCGTCTCGCGCTCGTGGAGTTGACCTGTGACAAGTTGGTTCTTCGCCTTCTCAAGCTCCGCCGGTGAGACGGGCGCGTCCTGCATCTTCTTGATCTCCGCGAGCAGAGCGCGCTCTGCGTCCTCCGGCTTCTTGTCGGAGGCGAGGATCGTGATAAAGTCGAAGAGGCTCGCGTCTTCGCGCAAATCTGTCTGCGCGTTCGCCTCCTGCGCGAGTTGTTGCTCATAAACGAGAGAACGATAGAGGCGTGAAGATTCGCCACCTGACAAGATCACTTCGGCGACGCGCAGTGCGTCAATGTCCGGGTCGGACTTGGGCGGGAGCAGATACGTGAAGGCGACCGCCGGCAGCGGCACGTTCTGACCAAACTCGACCGAGCGCAACTCGCCCGTGCGCGCAGGCTCTTTCACGGTCACGCGCGGCATCGGACGGTCGGGCTTTGCCACCTTGTTGAAATACTTGTCAATCCAGGCATCGAGTTGCGCCTGATCAAAGTCGCCGACGACGACGAGCGTCGCGTTATCCGGTCGGTAAAAGGTCGAGTGGAAGTCCTGCACGTCCTTGAGCGAAGAGGCGTTCAACTCCTCGATGCTGCCGATGCCGGGGCGGTGATACGGGTGCTTGACGAAAGACTTCTGCTCCATCAAATAGAAAAGTTTCCCGTAGGGCGGCGCAAGAATGCGCTGGCGAAATTCTTCCTTCACCACGTCGCGCTCCGACTTGAAGTTTGGATCGTCAACGTTAAGCGATCCCATGCGCTCGGCTTCCGCCCAGATCAAAGTTTCCAGATAGTTCGACGGGATGACTTCGTAATAGACGGTCACGTCGTCCTGCGTGAAGGCGTTGTTCTCGCCGCCCACGTCCTCCGTCAGACGATCCATCATCTCCGACTTCATGTTCTTCGTTGACTTGAACATGATGTGCTCGAAGAGATGCGCAAAGCCGCTGCGACCATCGGGGTCGTCCTTCGAGCCGACCTTGTACCAGACCTGTATCGCCACGGTCGGGCTCGACTTATCCATCGCGCTTAAGACCTTCAGACCGTTCGCCAGCGTGCGCTCTTTGAACTCGACGCGCGGCATCTTTTCTTGCGCGCGCGCGCCCGTGAGCGCAAACGCGCAGAGAAACGCGATGGCGATAGCCGCGGATAAACTTTTACCTAGACGCATCATATACTCCGTGCCCCACTTTCCAAGTTTTGGATTGACTCTCTCGAACCGGACAGCCCGACACGATCTTTGATGGTCGCGCGCGCCAGATTGTTGCAGGCGAAATCACATGCCTCATGATACGAAGCCGGACGGCTTTTTGTTTAGAGCCTGTAGCCAGCCCTGCCCCTCCAATATCAATCGCACCCTCTCTTTTGCCCGCGCGTAAATCTTAATATAGAATAGCACTTGCAGGCGACTGCGCGAGGAGACCGCGGGACGTTTTCGAGGCGGTCGCGACGGGCGGTCGCTTAACTGTGTCGGCGGGAAGTTCGAGAAGTTGCATGGCGAGTGGTCTAGTTGTCCATCTTGAAGTCGGGCGCGAGCGCCACACCGAACTCCTGACGCAGGAACGCATCCGCATTGGCGCGGGCGAGGCTTGCGATCTCCGGCTTCAGCACGAAGCCGTCCCCGCCGCGCGAGATCTCCTCCTCGAACTCGAACGCGAAGGCGGTCACTACCAGGTCGCCGACTTCGACCCCACACTCGATCTCACGCACAACGGCAACCCCTTGCGCGCCGGAGCGATCATCGCCGACGGCGATAAGGTACAACTTCCGGCGGGCGCGCTCACGCTACGCTTCTTCCCCGTCGAAGCCCCGTCCGCGCTCGTCCCCGACGTGCGACGCGGCGGCGTTCACGTCGCCCCCTTCATCGAGCAAGCCGCGCTCGAAGCCGAGGCAACCGCGCGGCGCGATGACGCCAAAGTCTTCCTGCGCGAGTTCACGCGCGAGCTGGTGCGCGAGATCAACCCGAGTACGAAGATCGTCGTCTTCCTCTTCGCGCTCGCTCTCGTCGGCGGCTCGCTCTATCTAGGCTTCGCGGGCTTCAAGGAGTTGAAGCAGGGTCGGCGTCGCCTCGAAGAGCAGAACGCCGAGATCGCGCGATTGAACGATCAAGTTCACCAGTCGCAAAATCAGTTCAGTCAGGTCACGCAGACCAACAACGACATCATCAATAGCCTCTCGCTCGCGCCCACGATCCGCAGCAAGTACGGCTCGGGCGTCTGTCTCATCTCCGGCGTGTACGTCTTCGTCGAGGCGGGGACGGGTCGCCCTCTGCGCTATCCGGAATCGGGCGCAACCGAAAACGCCGACCCGTCAGCTACTCCCGAACAAGCTCCTTACCTCACGCCTGACGGCAAGGGCGCTATCGCTGAGTTCCCTTACGTCGGCACGGGCTTCCACGTCGGCGGCGGCTACGTGCTGACGAACCGGCACGTCGCGTCGGAGCCTTGGCAGGCTGACGAGCGCTCGATGGTCTTTGGCAGTTCCGTCGCGGGCAAGCCCAAGCTGACGCGGCTACTCGCCTACTTCCCCGGTCAGCCGCAGGCGTTCGCGCTTAAACTCAAACAAGTTTCGCAGCGCGACGATCTGGCGGTCTGCCTGATCGAAGCGGCGCAGATTCCTACTACGCTCCCGACGCTGCTCTTGGACGATAACACCGACGCGGCGACCGTCGGCAAGCCCGTCGTCCTGATGGGCTACCCTTCTGGACCCGACCGCATTCTCGCGTCGCTTCCCGATGAAGACGCGAGCGCGATCAAGCAACGCTTCGGCTCGTCGCTCGACGTGCTCGTGGCGCATCTCGCCGAGCGCAGTTTGATCAAGCCGCTCACGACGCAGGGTCACATCACAGACCTTGAGACGCGCCGCATCGTCTACGACGCGCGCACGGGCGAGGGCGGCTCTGGCGCACCCCTCTTCGGTCAGTCGGGTCGCGTCATTGGCGTCAACTTCGCGGTCTTTACAGAGATCACGGATGCCAACTTCGCCGTGCCCATCCGCTTTGCCACGCCGCTTCTGGAAAAGGCTGGCTGGACTTCAACGCAAGCGCCGACCGACGCAGCGAACGCTAACCAGAACGCGAAAGAGACGAAGACGGCTGCGCTCAACGCAAACCAATCGCGCTAAGTTTGATCGCGAGCGGCGAGCAGATTTCATACGCGCGCGGGCACTTCGAGCCTCTTTCTCAGCCGTAAACAGGCGCGCACGCAAGTCTTTTGACAGGCGAAGTTGAAACAGGTAACCTTGCGCCTTTTATGAGGGCACGCCCCGTGAGGGCGCGAGCCGCCGACAGGCGAAGATCGTGGAGAAGACTTTGTCAGCACCCGCAGCCACAGTGACGACCGCGCACCTCTCGACGGAGACGCTCGCCGTCGCTCGCGCGGGCGCGCTTAGCCGCACGCTCGTCGCGTCGCTGCTCACGCTGCTCGTTGCCGTCGGCTTCGGCTTCCGCGCCGCACATCTGAGTGCAGAGGGACTGAGCGAGGACGAGTTGAATAAGCTGCGCGCCGTCGAAGACTACCGCGCGCGCGGGTTAAGTTCCGCCAACGGCGAGCACCCGATGCTGATGAAGGCGATGCTGACGGCGAGCGTCGTCGCCTGCGAAACTTGGAACGCTTCGCGACTCGCGCAGAGTCATCCGTCGCTCGAAGTCCCCATCGAGACCGCGCTCCGACTCCCCGGCGCGCTGCTCGGCGCGCTCACCACTATTCTAATCTTCCTCGTTGTCTCCGAGTTGTTCGGCACGCCGACCGCGCTCGTCGCCGCCGCGCTGTGGGCGGTCGATCCGGCGGCGATAGGGTTTAACCGCATCGCCAAGGAAGACACTTTCTTCCTCTTCTTCTTCCTACTCGCCAACGTCTTCTGGGTGCGCGCACGCAGCGCGGCGGAGTCGGGCGCGCGCAAACCCGAGCCCTTCTACTGGGCGACCGCTGCTGCGTTCGGCGCGATGCTCGCCTCGAAATATCTGCCGCACCTCTTCGGCATCAGCATAAGTTTCTACTGGGTCTTTCAAGGTGCGCCCTCGACGCGCTGGCGTCTGGGAAAGCGCAAATGGCTCGTCTTCTTCGCCATCATGGGCGCGACGTTCGTCGTGTGTAACCTGCCGATCATCTTGCCGGGCACTTGGCACGAGATGCGTATCTTCGCGAGCGAGCATCGCATCGGACACGACAGCTACGAGTTCATGGGACAGCTCTACCGCAATCAGGCGACGCTCTGGCTCAAGGGCTCGCCGTGGTACTTCTACTACGTCTTCATGGCGTTCAAACTGCCCGTCGCCGCCGTCGCCGCGTTCCTCGTCGGGCTGCCGCTCCTGTTTATGAAGCGACTCGGCGACGGACGCTATCTCATACTCTTCTGGCTCTTCTTATGGTTCTTCCCTTTCACGCTGCTCGGCGGAAAGTTCACGCGCTACTTCACCTTCGCGCTCCCCGTCGTTTTGATCACGGCGGCGGTCGGCGTGCAGTTTGTCGCCTCGCGTCTCGCACGACTCTTCGCGAGCGAGACGGCGCGCAGCTACGTACACACCTTCGCGGCTCTCGTCGTCGTCATACTTTCCGTCTATGCGTCTGCGTCCGCCTCGCCGCACTTTCGCCTCTACACGAATCTGCTCGGCGGCGGAAGCGCTCGCGCGGGCGATTATTTTCCGCACGATGAGTTCTACGACGCAAGTATGCCGGAGGTCGCCTCTATCGTTGCGCGACTGGCGCGACCCGGCGCGCACGTCGCCAGCGAGACGCCGGAGCTTTTCACCTACTACGCACGGCGCGCGGGGCGCGACGATCTCGACTCCGTCTCGCTCTCTGATCGCAACTCGGTCGCTTCGCTTGCGGTCGGCGACCTTGTCATCGTCGCGCGCGGTCGTCGCTATTTCAGCAACGACGCGTTCGTCAAACGACTTGAAGCCGCGAGCCGACCTGCCGCGACCGTCTCGCTTGGCGGCACGCCGTCGGCGCGAATTTTCTTGCTCGACGATGCGGCGGTCGCTGCCCCCAGCGGCGCGGACAGGCAACGTTGACGCCTTCGAATGTCGGCAACGCCCAGCGCGCGCTCCGGCATCGCAGGCACGAACCGTTTAGCCTCGCCAGTAACAATTCGACGCCGCCACGCGTCCTTTCAACTAAGGCGCTGTGCGCCAAGAGGCGGCACACGGCTTGCCGGTGAGTTCGCGTGAAGGAAGCAACTAAAGTTTTTAACGCGTCACGACAGCGCACAGCCGTCCCGCGACGCAGCAAAAGCGCTCCAACGGGAGTAACCCCTCGCGCCAAACGGATCGACGAGAATATGCAAAGCGACAACTCTCTTCAAGGTCTCCGACAAGTGACTTGTGCGCTTCTCGCCCTTCTCTTCTTCCTACAAGTCGCAACGCCAGCCGCGCGCGCGCAAACTTCTGACGCGCCTCGACCCGCGACAGATCAAGTCTCGCTTGCGTCCGCACCGCCCGCGACCGCGAGCGATAAGGTTACGCCCAAGCTGCCGGGTCACTTGCGCATCGAGCGCACGCCGGTTGTAGGCGGCGCGGAGCTTCTAACGATCTTCGGGAGTCTCAACGGCTTACCCGCGTCCACCGCGAGCGATGAGCGCGACGTGCCGCTCGTCTCGATCTTGCGCGACACGCTCGGCGACAAATCGAGCGACAACGACCGGCTGCGCTACGTCTGGATGCACACCTACACGCGCCCTTCCGCCGCGCAGCGCGCCGCGTCGGCAGTCCCCTTCCTCTACACGCGCGTCAGGAGCAAGCAGCACGCCGGGGCGGAAGCGCCGCCCGCCGTCGTCGATCTCTCCGGCGCGGAGCGCGACCTGTGGCAGAGAATTTTCTGGTCGTCGCTCCAAGCCATCTTAATCGATCCGGTGAGTTTGACGGTCAAGACTTCCTCGCGCACTTACCGACGCAACCTCGAAGACTATCGCAAGGCGCACATTATGCGCGCTCTCGCCGTCCTCGCGCTCTACGAGGAGGCGACCGGCGCGCAGCCTATCTTCACCGAACAGGAGCGGCGCGAGATTCAGGCGCGGCTTGTGCTCACGCAAAAGACTTTCGGCGGCGTCATTGATGATCTCTACTTGCAGCGCGTCGAGCAGAGAGAGACTTCGCAGGGCGAAGACGCGCGCGGGCACAACTGGGAACTTCTGCGCCAGCGCGCCGAAGCCGAGGGGCTTTACTTCGAGCCTCTGACGCTCCCCGACGGCAGCGCCACGCACGCGCTCCTCTGGACGACGCGCGAGGACGTGGCGGCGAAAAAAGATCGAGACTTCGAGAAACGTTTTCTCAACATCGCCAACCCGTGGCGCGACGCGCGGCTGCGCCAGTGGCAGGGCTACACCGAAGCGCGCTACTTCGACCGGGCAGGGCAGGCGACTTCTCCTGATGCGCCCGGCGCGCGCCGCGTCGAGATGATCCCGCTCGCGCTCTACGGTCTCGATCATCCGAAGATTCCGATCCTGCTCGTAGATTTTCGCGACACTTTGAACCCGAAGGGTCGCGAGATGTCACGGCGCGTCTTGAACGATGTGGCGCACAACCTCTTCGCGCTCTCGCGTTTCGACCTCGCCTACACGCTCGGTCGTACCGTCTATGATTGGTTCACGGATCGGCGCGGCATGGACGTGAACCAACCGACGCGCCTGCGCGCCTACTCGCAGTTGAAACTCCTCCTCTCGCTCGACGCTTCACTTGATCCAGCCTTGCGCGCGGAGATCAACAGTCGCCTCGAAACGGTCTCGCTCAACCCGTTGGAGAACGACGGCAAGACCGAAGCGCGGCTCGCGCGCGAGCAGTATGCCGCGCTGCTCGACTACGCGCGCCGACCCGACGGATTGCCTGCGCGTCTCGACCGCGACCGCCGCACCGAAATGGTCGCCGCCGATCACGGTCGCCCGGCGCGCACCTTCTTCAAGCTCGCCAACACACTCTCTTTCGGTCTCTACACGCACCGCGAGGACGCCTCGACCACAGAGCAGGTCGCCGCGCTCGACGTGGAGCGCAGCCTCGCGCGCCATCGCAACTTCTTGCGCGAGGTCGCCAAGACCAGCTCGCAAGTAGAGGTCGAGTGGAACGTCGAGGACGTGCGCCGCTCGCTCGAATATCTCGCCGCGCACGGCGAGCACGCCGATGGCAAGACCTCGAACGCCGTCGCGCTCATTTTCGCGCGCACAGGCAACGAAGACGTGCGCCGGCTCTGCCTCAACTGCCTCTACCGCATCAACAACGAGGCGGCGAAGAATTCGCTCGTGCGTATCTACCGCGACGCGACGCTCGAAGATCGCTGGCGCGCGATGAGCGCCGACTATCTCCGCGCGGCGGTGCGCGATCAAAAGCGCATCTCGCCCACCGACGCCAAGATCATCGCCGCCATCGGGGGCAACGAGTGATGAGATTGCGGATTGCGTTGTTGCTCTGCCTCGTCGTCTTCCCCGTCGCGGCGCGCGCGCAGGCACGGCGCGTCGTCGTCGTCAAGGTTGATGGTCTCTCGCAGGATCAGCTCGACCTCTTCGTCCACGAACGCGACGAGCGCACGGGCAAGAGCCTGCTCCCGTGGTTCGAGCACATCTTTTACG
Organism: Acidobacteriota bacterium; assembly: GCA_032230165.1. Classification (GTDB taxonomy): domain Bacteria; phylum Acidobacteriota; class Blastocatellia; order Pyrinomonadales; family Pyrinomonadaceae; genus JAIVGV01. The sequence continues at coordinate 9,351 of JAVXVR010000018.1, forward strand.
AGCGCGGCACGCGCCTGCAAAACTTCTACGTGCGCGGCATGAGCTTGTCGGGTCCCTCCTGGTCGCTCCTCGATACGGGGCAGCACTTGCAGGTCAAGGGCAATGTCGAATTCGACCGGCTCACGCTCCACTCATACGACTACCTGAACTTCATCCCCTTCTGGCTCGGTCACCTCGGTCGCGTCCGCGTCGACATGCCCGGAGTCGAGCTGCTCGACGAGCTGGGAGTCCCGCTCTTAGTCGATAACTACTCTTACGACGAGCGACACATCGGCTTTCAGCTCTACCAGCGCGGCAC
>JAVXVR010000056.1:0-6140 GCA_032230165.1 Acidobacteriota bacterium
AGTGATGATCGGCGTGGCAAGATGCGGAATGTCTGCGTAGAGACCCAGCTCCAACCGTTTGGGATCGATCATGATGAACTTCACTTCATCGGGTCGCGCCTTGTAGATGATTGAGACGACGAGCGAGTTCAAACAGACGGATTTGCCCGTCCCCGTCGCGCCCGCGATCAAAAGGTGCGGCATCCGCGCAAGATCAGCGACGTAGTTCAAGCCGTCGATGGTTTTCCCCAGAGCGAGCGTGAGCTTCGAGGGCGAGTCGAGGAACTGCCGGGATTCGACGACCTCTCGGAGCATGATGTTGTCGCGCTGCGCGTTGGGGACTTCGATGCCGACGTGCGCCTTGCCCGGCACGCGGTCGATGCGTATGGACTCGGCGCGAAGGGCAAGGCAGAGATCGTCAACCAGCCCTGTGACGCGCGAATACTTCACGCCCGGATCGGGCTTGAACTCGTAGGTCGTAACGACGGGACCGGGACAGATGTACTCGATCTTGCCCGTGACGTTGAACTCCTTGCACTTCTCCGCGACGCGCGTGGCTAGGCTACGCAGTTCCTCGTCAGCCTGCTCGTGGCGGGGCGGCGCGGCGTTCAGGAAATCAACGGGAGGAATTTTGTAATCGCTCATCGCCGCCGCAGCTCGTTCGAGCTTCTTCGCCTCGCGCGCCGCCTTGTCATTCGCGCGCGGTCGGACAGCCTCTTCTTCGCCCGGCTCTGTGCGCACGACCGACACGTCGCGCACCATCTCCTCGACTTCGGCGTCGTCCGCGAAGTCGTCGCGCGCGGGCGAGGTTGCCGCAGTGCGCTTCATCGCCGTCGCCGCACCCGACTTGTCACCCGACTGACTTTCGGCGCGCGCGGGAGATGGCTGCAATGGTGCGCTCACGGCGCTCATCGCCGCGCCGCCCGCCGCAGTTGTCGTCGCGCTTGATGCCGTGCCTGCATCGAGCACGCGCGCAGTCGCGTTGCTTGTTGACGAAGAGCGGGCGGCGTCGGTCTTAGTCGCGGCGGCGGCGTTGCGCTGGATGGCTGCCGCGCCCGCGGAGAGTTGTTCGGAAGGCAGCGGCTCGCTCATGAACTCGTTGACGCGATCCGCGCCCGTCTTGTTCTTCAGACGCTTCTCGTCGGCGCGCAAAAGTTCGCGCTCCGCGCGCGCCGCCTGTTTCTCCGCCGCGCGCTCAGCCGCCGCCACGCGCCGCGCCGCCTGCCACGCGTTGAAGCGTGCGACTTGCGCCCGGAAAAAATCTTGCGGGCTGCCGAAGGCTTCGACGCCGCGCTCGTAGGCGCGCGCGAACGAGAAGTTCGTGGCGAGCAGCACCGCGACCGCGCCGCACGCCGTGAACAGGATGAGCGCACCGACGCGACCCGCCGCGCCCGCGAGCTGCGACGCGAGCAGCGCGCCGACGAAGCCGCCCGCCTGCACGCGCGCGTCGAAGAAGACGGGCAGGCTGCTGAGCGCGAGCAGACCCGCGACCGAGAGCAGCAGGACGACGAGACCGATGACGCGACCCAGTGGCGCGCGCAGAGGCTTCTTCTGGAAACGCCGCACCGCCGCCGCGAAGAGCAGCAGCGGCAGCAGGTAGGCGGCGAGCCCGAACGTTTGCAGCAGCGCGTCGGAGACGTATGCGCCGACGGGACCGATGAGGTTGTCGGTGTGAGTCTGCCCGGCGGCGTTGAGCGAAGTGTCGTTCGGGTGGAAGAAGAGGAGGCACAGCACGAGCAGCGCGCCCACGGCGAGCAGCGCGATGACCACGATCTCGTTGCGGCGCGAGCCGCGCTTCGCGGGAAGCATCTTCGTCCGCGTCTCTGTCTGGATGGTTGTCGCCATAGCTTAGTCGTCCCCGAAGTTTAAGCTGCGCGGCGCGCGAGCAAGTAGGCTTTGATGAAGTCGTCTATGTCGCCCGCGAGCACGGCGTCCACGTCGCCGCGCTCTAGTTTCGTGCGCGCGTCTTTCACCAAGCGGTAGGGCGCGAGCACGTAGTTTCTGATCTGCGAGCCGAAGGAGATGTCCGACTTGCTGGCTTCAAGCAGGGCGGTGTTGGCTCGCCGCTTTTCGATTTCGAGTTCGTAGAGCCGCGAGCGCAGGACTTGCATCGCGACGGCGCGGTTCTGGTGCTGCGAACGCTGATTCTGGCAGCCGACGACGATGCCCGTCGGCAGGTGCGTGATGCGGACAGCCGAGTCCGTCGTGTTGATGTGCTGACCGCCCGCGCCGGTCGCGCGGAAGGTGTCAACGCGTAAATCCTTGTCGTTGATCTCGACCTCGATGTTCTCGTCGATCTCAGGCGAGACGAAGAGCGACGCGAAAGAGGTGTGACGCCGCGCCGCCTGATCGAACGGCGAGATGCGCACCAGCCGGTGCACGCCCGCCTCCGCCGCCAAGAGTCCGTAGGCGTACTCGCCTTCGACGCGGAACGTGACGTTCTTGATTCCGGCTTCTTCGCCCGGCTGGTAGTCGAGCACCTCTGTCTTGAAGCCGCGACGCTCCGCCCATTTCAAGTACATCCTGAGAAGCATCTCCGCCCAGTCCTGCGATTCCGTGCCGCCCGCGCCGGGGTGGATCGTGCAGATGGCGTTCAGCGCGTCGTGCTCGCCGCCCAAGAGCATCTCCGTCTCCGCCTCCGCGATCTCGCGCCCAAGTCTTTCGAGCAGCGCGCGCAGCTCTTTCAGATTCGACTCGTCCTCTTCGGCGAACTCTAGGAGAACGCCCGCGTCTTCGATGGACGACTCGAAAGCCTGCTGCCGACTGATGACGCGCTCCAGACGGCTGCGCTGCTGCAACAACTTCTGCGCCGCCTCCTGATCGTTCCAGAAGTCCTGCGCGGAAGCCTGCGCTTCGATGCTATCTAACTCTTCGCGCTTCGACGCGACATCAAAGAAACCTCCCGAGCTGTTCGACACGGGTGCGCAAGTCTTCATAACTCGCGCGCAAATCCTGAAGCGTGGCTGTTTCGATCATTCAACCTCCAAAAGCCGTGACAAGTGAATCGTGACAAGTGACAAGCAAATCCGTTGTGACTTCACGCGGTGCGTGGTTTCGACATCACGAAAGACAACGCGAATGCGACAGTAGTAACGATGGTGCAGAGTGCGACAAACAGGTCGCCGTGGCGCGTGTAGAAAGTCTTGCCGCCTGCGGCGCGCGTGATCGTCCAGGTGCGCGTGACGGGCTGGAAGCTGTCGGTCGCGTCCTGCACTTCGCCGCGCGGCGTGATGCGCGCGGTGATGCCTGTGTTCGTCACGCGCAGGATCGTTCTTCGATTTTCAACCGCACGAAAGATCGCGTTTGCCAGATGCTGACGGAGCACGGGCGTGCGACCGAGGTAGCCGTCGTTCGAGATGTTGATGAGCACGTCCGCGCCCGCGTCTGTGAACGTGCGCGCGATGGCAGGGAACGCCGACTCGAAACAGATGAAGACTCCGGCGCGTGCTTGCCCCAGGGGCAGCAGTGTGTAGTTTGCGCCGGGAGTGAATTCACCCACGAGCCCTCCAAACAATCCACCGCCAAGCCAACGCGGCAGCGGCACGTACTCGCCGAACGGCAGCAGGCGAATCTTATCATACTGCGCCACGAGCCGACCCTCTTCATTCACCAACACGGCGGAATTGTACGCGCCGCCCGCAGGCGCAGGCTCAAGCGAGTTGAAGAGGACGGAGGCGCGCTCCTGTCGCGCGAAGTCGCTGATGAGTTCGCGAAACTCCGCGTCGCGCGCGTACTCAAAATTCATCGGCGATTCGGGGAAGATAATGACGCGCGGCGTCGCTTGGTACACCCAAGCCGTCTGCTGATTAATTAAACCCTGCGCCACGGACTGTGCGAACTTCGCGTCCCACGCTTTGAACGCGCCCGTGGCCATCGTCAGATGGCGCGCGACGAGCGCGTCGGTTTCCGCCTGCGTGCGCTCGAAGTTCGGCGAGACGTTCGGCTGAATCGCGACGACGACCGCAGACCACGCGGCGACGCCCGAAGGCATTCTGATGTCGCCGTACGAAGATGATGAGCGCGCGCCCGCGACGATCACGAAGGCGACGAAGATCGCGGAGAACGCGACGCTGATCATCGCGCGGCTGTTCCGTCGCAGCAAAGCGTAAGTGATAGCAGAGTTGATCGTGAGGATCAAAAAGCTGATGGCATAGACGCCGCCCCATGAGGCGGACTGGATGAGCGTCGGGTGGTAAGCCTGCGTGTAGCCGACGGCGTTCCAGAGTTGTCCCGTCACGACAAGCCTCGCCCACTCGCACGCCGTCCACGCGAAGGGCGCGACACAGAGCGCGACCGTCGTGTTCCAGCGCGAAGCGACGCGCGCGACGATGAGGCAGCAGAGGGCGGGGAAGAGTCCGACGACGACGGTGACGGGGGCGAGCAGCGGGAAGGCGACGAAGGCGGGGATGCCGCCGTAGTGGATCATCGAGTGCGTGAGCCACCAGCACGTGCCGTAGAAGTAGAGCGTGCCCGTCACCCAGCCAAGCACGAAGGCGCACGAGGGGCGCGGCTGCGGCAAAGCACAGACAGCGTAGAGGAGCGGCGTGAGTCCGACCCACGCAAGCCACCATAGATTGAAGTCCGGGAAAGAGAGTATGAGGAGCAGAGACGAGAGGGCGGCGAGGGCGAACTGTGGCAGCGTCGGCGCGCATGCACGCGCGCGTTCGCGTAGCTTCAGTCGCCTGCGGTTGACATGCCGCGCGTCGAGGGCGATTGCGTCCTGCACGCGCGAGAGTTTAACAGAGAGTTAGCGCCCCGCGCCCGTCGCGAGTCCGGAGCGAGAAAATTTTTTTGCCACGGCGGAACACCGCGACGTTTGCGGCAAAACGTCTATCACTTCGACGCAAAAAGACAGTTTTTTGTCACAGCTTGACTGACAAAATTTGTCGAATTGTCACCTTCGGGCGACTGCCCGTCAACGCGAAGGGACAGGCACTGGGCGCTAGCGAGTAAATGTCTGGAAAGGCATAGGGGGTGCGAAAGAGGCGGAAATAAAGGTTTGCCCCAAAAGCGGGAGAACCCGGATTTGAAACCGGGTTCCTGTTAGATAGGTAATGTTGATAGGGTCGCTCGGCGGGCAGTCGGAGTAGCGGCAGGCTACATCCGGAGGTGTGATGGCGGCGGGGTCACGGTTTAACTTCTTCCGTGCTTGCCACTGTTATCTAAAGCACGTCGCGTGCCACGGCGGACGCCGTTTCTGGAAATCCCCTGCGATTGGTTTCTGTGCGAACTGACTGGCAAGCGTGAGGGCGGGACTAACTCTGATCGGCGAGCTTCGACCGGCGGCGCGCGGCGCGCGCGACTTCAACTCTCCGGCTCGACTTCGAGGCAGTGCCCACGCGCGCCGACGACGCGCACACGCGCGCAATTCGCGCGCAAGATCGTCTCGCCCGTCAGTGAGCGCGCGGGCATCAACTCGCCGCCGACGAGCACCGCGCCCTCCGGCGCAAGGTCGCGCTCGACGGTCGCCACGCGCCCGATCATCTCAAGCGTGGTTTGAGCAGATTTTTTGTGACGCCATGTCGCGACTAAAGCAAGGGCGGCGGCAAGCGGGAATGCGACGATGAGGATGACGACAAAGAGCATGATCGCTGGCGGGGCTAAACGAAGGGTGAGGGAAGAAGGATGAAAGAGAGACCACTCAACTTGAGCCATCACGCTTTCATCCTTCATCCTTCATCTCTCATCCTTGCTCTCTATTTTCCGCCCGTCTCAACTTGACGGAAGAGGGCTATCGCCTCCTGATTGTTAGGGTCGATCTGAATCGCCGAACGCGCGTAAGCCATCGCCTGCGCGCGGTCGCCCTGTTCGAGGAAGATGCGACCCAGAAGGATATGCGCGTCGATCAGTTTGGCGTCCCAGAAGAGCGCGGTCTTGAGCGAGGCGATGGCGCGCGGGAGATCGCCTCGACGCTGATAGACGCGACCGACGTAGAGGTGCGCCTCGGCATTCATCGGATCGATCATCAAGACGCGGTTCAACTCGGGCAGTAACTCATCGTCCTGTCCGGCGGCGTAGAGCTTGCGCGCCTTCTCCATGATGTCCTGCGCGTTCGCGCTCGTCGTGTCAACGACGGGCGTTTGAATCTCGATGGACTGCGCCACGTCGAACTGCGGCGCGATGCGCAGAGGGACGGACGCGATGGAATGCGACTTCTGCCA
>JAVXVR010000073.1:0-7704 GCA_032230165.1 Acidobacteriota bacterium
TCGCCTCGTCCGAAGGACCCGAAATGATCAAGGGTGTGCGCGCCTCGTCGATCAAAATCGAGTCAACCTCGTCAACGACGGCGTAGTAGTGTCCGCGCTGGACGCAGGTTGCGAGATCGAACTTCATGTTGTCGCGCAAATAATCAAAACCGAACTCGTTGTTTGTGCCATACGTGATGTCTGCGGCGTAGGCGTCCTTGCGCTCCCAGTCGTCCATGTCGTTCTGGATGACGCCGACCGAGAGACCGAGGAAGCGGTAGATGCGACCCATCCACTCTGCGTCGCGCGAGGCGAGGTAGTCGTTGACGGTGACGACGTGGACGCCGCGACCCGTCAAAGCGTTCAGATAAGCGGGGAGCGTCGCGACTAAGGTCTTGCCTTCGCCCGTACGCATCTCAGCGATCTTGCCTTCGTGCAGGGCGATGCCGCCGATGAGCTGCACGTCGAAGTGGCGCATCCCCGTCGCGCGGATACTCGCCTCGCGCCCAACGGCGAAGGCTTCGGGCAGAATTTCGTCGAGCGCGCGCCGCTCCCGACGCTTGCGATCTTCCGGACTCGTCGCGTCTGCGACCGCGCGCCCCACCATCTCCTTGAAGTGCGCCGTGCGCGCGCGCAGCTCGTCGTCCGAGAGCGACTTGACCGAAGCCTCCAGCTCGTTGACGCGGACGACGAGCGGCTGCAAGGTCTTGAGGTAACGCTGATTCTGGCTGCCGAAAACTTTAGTTAGGAATTTATCGATCATGACTCTTCACCCTTCCGAAACTACTGACACGCGCGGCGAGTTCAGACTCAGCCGCCACGGCGCACAACTGCGCGCAAAGACGCAACGTGCGATTTTAAGTGAGCGGGAATGAAACGGGCAAGCGAGCCGCTTTCCGGCGACTCGCGCGTGCCGACTTCAGGGAAGGGATAAATTTTGACGGATGAGGTTGCCCGCCTGCTCGCGCGACATGCCGGGCTCGCGCGACAACTGCTTGCCGCTCGCGGATGCGATCATGTGGTTGAGGCGCGGGACGGAGACTGAGTCTAAGCGGTCTGCGCGTGCGCTCACGACGTTTGCGCCTCGCGCGCAAGCAGCGCGACTCGCATGCGCCTGCGCCTTAGATAGTACGGACGCGCGCGCGAGCGCGACATTGGCGTACTGACCACAGGCGCGCACGGGTACGTTCGCCGTGCCGAGCGTGGCGCAGAAGACGAGCGAGCCGACGAGCGCGCGCAGGATGCGTTGCTGCGGCGCGGGCGTCGTCGTGTGCGCGGTCTGTTTGTGCGGCTCGTGTGCCATCGTCTCTAGTTTAACGCGCGGGAGCGCGGGTTGCAAAACGCGCGGTTCTCGTCCGTCAGTCGCCCGGCGGCGTGGTCTTGTTCTTCTCCGAGAGTTTCGTGAGCAGAGCAGAGGCGTCGGCGCGCGGCATCTGGAGCGTGAGGACGATCTGCTTCGCCTCGGAGTTGACGCGGATGCTCTTGAAAATCTTCTCCTCGTCCTTGCCTTCCTTACTCTTCGCGCCGATGTAGAGCAGCATGTTATACCCGTTCGACTTCTGCGACGCCTCCGCCTCGTCAGCCATCTCCGTCATCACGCGCACGGCGATCTGCTTGTCGTCGAGCAGCACCTTCATGTGCAGGTGGCGCGTGCCTTTGAGCACAATGAGCGCCTTGCTGTCGCTGAGCGCGGCGATGAAGTCGAGCGCGAGTTGCTTAAGCTTCGGGTTACTCGCCGAGCCCCCCGTGACGACGACATTCGCGAGCCGCCCGTCGTCCTGCCGGTCGCCTTCCGCCGAGAGATCGAGCGTGCCGCTCAAGTCGATCTCGCCCGCGTTCTTCATTGCGCGCCCATGTTCCAACAGGTCTGTGAATGGCTTCGTATTGATTTCGGGAAAGTCCTCCACGTTCGATTCTTTCGCGATCCGCTGAGCCTCTTCGACCGTCTGCGGCTCGGCGGGCGAAGGCGACGCCGCAGGCTTACTGTCTGTGCCGTCGCCGTTCTTCGCCACATCCTCCGCCGCTGCGGGCGAAGCCGTGGGCGAAGGCGACGGGGTCGGCTTGATCTTAACCGGCTTGGGCGTCGGCTCCGGCGTCGGGTTGACCGTCGCGACGAACTTCGGATCGTTGGGCGAGGGCGGCGCGGTCTGCGAAGCGACTTCGAAATAACCCGCAGGGTAGTAGAGCTGCTGCGCGGCGAGGTTGATGAGCACGGCGCGCTCCTCAACTTTCGTCCTCTCGTAATCTTTACTCACGACGCGGAAGCCCGACAGCTCGTTCGCCAGCGTGAACGTGTCGCGCAGCGCAGGGATATAGACGAGGCACGCGAGCAGTACGGCGTGCGCGACGATTGAGCCGCCGAGCCAGCGCATGAACGTCCGCACGCGCGCCGTCTCGTAAATCCCCAACTCCTCGTGCGTATGAAAAATTGCCGCCATGAAATTTTAACCCGCACCGGCACGGATGGAGTCAAATAACCCCCGCGCCAAGTGCCCTTGCCACACAATTAGACGTTCGAGCGACCCCGAACGTTGCGGGCGCGCGGGGGAAAAGACGCCCGCGCCCCGTTACAGTTTCGCCAAAGCTCTGGTTTAATGGCTCTATTATGCCACGTTCGGGAGGCGGTGGACGAGGACGCGGAGGGGGCGGCAGCGGCGGTCGCAGCCGCAAAGGCGGCGCGCGCGCGGGCGGGCGTCGCGACGGCGCACGCGGTCAGGGACGCGACGGGCGAACGCGCGACGATCAGAGCGCGCGTTCGTCGTCGTCAAGCGGCGACTCAATCGAGCGCGCGGCTGTGCGAGCCTCGCGCCAACCCGGCGTGCGCCGACTCCTTGCGGGGATCGGCACGCCCGACGCTTCGGAGTTCAAGCCCGACCCGTTCCAGCTCGAAGCCCTCGCCTCGGTCGAGCGCGAGGACGTGCTCGTTACAGCCCCGACGGGCAGCGGCAAGACCTGGATCGCGCGCGAAGAGATCAGGCGTCTGCTCGCCGAAGGCAAACGCGCGTGGTACACAAGCCCGCTCAAGGCTCTGACCAACTCGAAGTATCACGAGTTCTCCGAAGCCTTCGGCGCAGAGTCGGTCGGCATCCTCACGGGCGACCGCAAAGAAAACTCCGACGCGCCTCTCGTCGTCGGCACAACAGAGGTCTATCGCAACCAACTCTTCGACGCGATGCGCGAGGGCAGGCAACTCCGCACAGACCTCGTCATCCTCGACGAAGCACACTACCTCGCAGACTCGGAGCGCGGTCACGTCTGGGAAGAGGCGATCATACTTACGCCGCCGCGCGTGCGCCTGCTCCTGCTCTCGGCGACGGTCGGCAACGCCGTCGAGTTCGCCGCTTGGATCGAGGAAGTGCGCAATGTTCGCTGCGCGGTCGTCGCACGTCCGGGCGCGCGCCCCGTCCCGCTTCGCGCCGCGTTCCTCTACCCCGAAGGACAGCTCGCGTCGCTCTACGACGAGTCGGGACGCTTCAATCACGAAATCTCGGACTACCTCCAACACGCGCAGGCGCGCGCCGCATCGTCGCACTCGCGCTGGGGCGAGCGGCGCGAGTCGCGCACGGGGCGCATGAATCTGCCGGAGATGCCGCCCGCCGCGCTCCTCGCCGCGCTCGGCGCTTACGATTTGCTGCCCGCCATAGTCTTTCTGCCGACGCGCAAGCGTTGCGACGAGGCGGCGACGGAAGCGGCATTGGGTCGTCGCGGCGGAGACGAAGGAAGACGCGAGGCGCGGCGTTTGTTGATGAGCGAGTTCGCCGAAGCGCACGCAGAGGTGCGCAAGCACCGACACTTCGACATGACGCTTCGCGGCGGCGTCGCCTCGCACCACGCGGGGCACATGCCTGCTTGGAAACTCGCGGTCGAGAAGTTGATGGCGGCGGGTCTGCTCGACGCGATCTTCGCGACCGCCACAGTCGCCGCCGGAGTTGATTTCCCCGCGCGCACGGTCGTCGTCACAAACGTTGACGCGCGCACGGGTCGCGGCTGGCGAAACTTAACCGCCTCGGAGCTGCAACAGATGACTGGGCGCGCAGGGCGTCGCGGGCGCGACCGCGTCGGCTTCATCGTCGCCGCGCCGGGCGTGCATCAGGAGCCGCGAAAGCTGGCGGCGCTCTTGCAGTCGCCGCCCGACCCTCTGGAGAGCCAGTTCCGCGCGACCTACACGACGCTCCTGAACCTGCTCGATGCCTACGGCGACTTCGCGCACGTGCGAGAGATCGTCTCGCGCAGCTTCGCGCACCGCGAAACACTTGATCGCATCGTGCGCTTAGAGCGCGAGCGCGACGAGGCGGAGCGGCGCATCGCTGCGAAGTTGAAAGAGGCGGGCTGCGACCTCTCGCCCGAAGTCGCGCGCGGGTTGGAACGCTTAGCTTCCGCGCGCGACCGACTGCTGACGAATGTTCCGCACACGCGCTTTGAAGTTTTCCTCGGCTGGCTCGACGAAGTGGTCGTTCCCGGTCGCGTGGTTGGCGTGGGGCGCAACAGCCGTCGTCTCGTCTTCGTCACCGAGCGGCATGAGGGCGGCTTCGTCGGCGTGCGCGAGAACGGTCATCGCGCGAACGTCTCGCTCGACCGGGTGGGGCGCGTCTATGAGGAAGTCTATCCGCGCACAGAGAACGCGCGCGACGCGGCTTTCGCGGATGTGCTCGCCGGTCGCGCGACGCTGATACCTGAGCCACGTCTGCGCGACGCGCGCGCGCAGTCTGATGAAGCGGTCGCTCTCATCAACGATCTGATGGACGAGCTGACGGGCGCGACGCGCGTGGGCAAGAAAGGCGGGGGCGGGAAGCCAGCCGTCGCGTTGAATGAAGCGGAGCACGCACGTTGCGCCGACGCGCTGTGGTCGGTCGTGCAGGAGGCGGCGTCGGTCGAGCTGTTGGAGCGGCGCGCGGAAATTTTGCGCGGCGAGGTGTGGCAGCCCTTCGAGCGGCGCGCGCGCGTGCTCGCGCACTTCGGCTACCTGGATTTTGCGCGCGAGCGCGTCACCGAGCGCGGGCGCTGGCTCGCGGATTTGCGACTCGATAGACCGCTGCTCGTCGGCGAGGCGATTGAGAGAAAACTGTTCGACAAGCTCGACGCGGCGCGCGCCACAGGCGTGGTCGCCGCGCTCGCGGCGGATTCGGATCGCGACTTCGGTCAGCTCGAACTGGACGACGCGCTGGTCGGTGCGCTCTCCGAGTTTGAGCGGATCGCGTTCGACGTGGCGAGCGTCGAGTGGCAGCAGGAGTTGGAGCCGGCGGAAGAGTTCAACTTCTCTGCCGCCGCCGCCGCCGCGCGCTGGGCTCGCGGCGCAACCTGGGCGACGCTCGTGCGCGAGACGCGCGCCGAAGAGGGCGACCTCTTCCGCCTCCTCTCGCGCACGGGCGAGTCGCTCTTGCAGATCGGAAACCTGAAGGGCACGCACGCGGCGGCTGCGCGCGTCGCGTCGGAAGCGGCTTCGGCTATCTTGCGCGAGCCGGTGCGGACGGACGAGATTTTGTGATGGCGGATTTCTGAATGCGGATCGAGAAAACCGAAAAACGCCTGTGATTTCTCAATTCTCCTTCAATCCGAAATCCGCATTCCGAAATCCGCTATTGATTTGCTGGTGTGCTAGTATTGAACCCGGAACGCGAGCCTGTCTTTGACCGTATGTGTTCTTCAGGAGGTTTCGATTTTCATGAACAACGATCCACGGTACAACACGGGCGACTGTCTGAAAGACACCTGGCGCTATTTCTGCGACGCCTCGTTCGCTATCCTGCCGCGCGACATCGCGCACCAATTGGGCGAGTTTGAGAAGAACGTCTGGGGCGGCGTGCGCTGCTTCGCCGAGAAGAATCTGGGCTGGATCGACGAGGCGCTCACGGGCGGCGACCGTCTGCGCGAGGAGTGGCAGCGGCGTCATGAGACGAATGCGACGACGGGCGACACCACCGCAACTGGCGCGGCGGAGCCGGGAACAATTTGATGATGTCAGATTCGGGATTTCAGATTTCAGATCGTTAAGTCTGAAATCTGAAATTTCAGATTCGAGATTCTGAATAAGCTTGAGGTCTGTTAATGCAGGTTCTGCTGGCTGACGAGTACGGATTCTGTTTCGGCGTCGAGCGCGCCGTGCAGATGGTGGAGGAGTCGCTTGCCGAGGGCGCGCGCGTGCGCACGCTCGGTCCGCTCATCCACAACACGCAGGAGATCAAAAGGCTCGAAGCCGAAGGCGTGAGCACGATTGACTCGCCTACGGAAGTGGGCGCGGGCACGACCGCCGTCATACGCGCGCACGGCGTCACGCCCGAAGTGCAGAGGGATTTGGAAGCGCGCGCCGAGCGCGTCGTGGACGCGACCTGCCCGTTTGTCACTAAAGTGCAGAAGCTCGCCGAGCGCGCCGCCGAAGAGGGGCGCGATGTCGTCGTCGTCGGCAACCCCGACCACCCGGAAATGATCGGCGTCAAAGGTTACGCGCCGACACGCGCGCACGTCGTCCGCAACGCAAGCGAGGTCGCGTCCTTACCATTCCTACACGCGCCGCTCGTCGTCTCGCAGACGACGATCAAGCTCTCGACGTTCCTCGAAGCGGCGGAAGCCGTGCGTGCGCGCGCCGACGCCGAGCCGCAGATCATCAACACGATCTGTTCGGCGACGCGCGACCGGCAGGACGCCGCCCGCTCGCTCGCCGGTCACGTCGAGGTCTTCTACATCATCGGCGGCAAGCACTCGTCGAACAGCATCAAGCTGCTCTCGGTCTGTCAGGAACAGTGCGAGAAGAGTTTTCTGATCGAGACGCCGGACGAGATCGACGCGGAGGACTTGCGCGGCGCGTTGCGCGTCGGCGTCACCGCCGGTGCTTCGACGCCGAACTGGCTCATCGAGCAGGTGGTCGCGCGGCTCAAAGGGATTGGCGCGGCGCAGGAAGCGGAAGCCATGCCGGTCGCGGGCTGAGCGCGCAGCGAGCGTAAGATAAACACGACGCGGATGGGGCGCGGTGAATGCCACCCCCCTTCCGCTTCTTGTTTGGTTGCGTCTTCTTTGCCGACGGAGGTTTTATTCGTCCATGCCCTCTTCGTCAATGCGTTCGAGCGTGCTGACGATCCAGCGCGCCTCCTCCGAGTCGTAGTCGTCGGCTTGCACTTCGAGGGCGTCTCGCGCCACCTCTGCGTCAACCGGATCGCCGAGGAGATCGACGAGCACGGAGCTGGGCTTTTGCGCGAGCGCCTCGTGGGCGATGGCGCGCAGCGCGGGGTTGTGGTTGCGCGCCAGCTCGCAGATTTCCGTTGGCGCGAGCCGCGTCGAGAGCGTGTCGGCGACCCTATCGACGCGTGCGTAGTCGCGTGCGCGCAGGGCGCGCTCAAGGAGTTGCGCGAAGACTTCCGCCGAGCGCGCTTCGCTATGCAGGACGAAGGCGCAGGCGTCCGCCACGCGCACCAACTCGATAGACTGTTCGGCGCTGAGCGCCTCTTGCGCGCCAGCCTCGCGCGCGCTCTCGTCGAGCGCTTCGAGCAGGCGACTCAGCTCCAGCTCGGAGCGCGCGTCGTAGTTCGCGCCGCCCGTCGCGGGCGCGTTCGCCGATTGCAAGGCTCGCTCGACGAGCGTGCGCGTCGTCGGGCGCAGGTCACGCCACGCGCTTGCCACGCGACCGCCAAACTCCTCGAAGCCTCTGTCAGAACTCTTCTCCATAACTTTTCCGTCGCGGGCTTTAGCGCGCCCGCACGTGTGTACTATACATGAAAAAGTCGGGTGTGAATA
>JAVXVR010000152.1:0-5585 GCA_032230165.1 Acidobacteriota bacterium
TCTGCTGCGAGTTCTCGTCCTTCATCTTCGCGCGCAGCTCGACCGACAGCTCCTCTATCTTGACAATCGTGAGCAGCTCTTTGATCGCCTCCGCGCCCATCTTCGCGACGAAGAGGCCCGGATAGTCGCGCGTCAGCTCGCGGAAGCGCTCGTCGGTCAGGAGTTCGCGCTCCTTCACGGGCGCGTCGCCCGGATCGATGACGATGTAGGACTCGAAGTAGAGCACCTTCTCAAGCTCGCGCAGAGGGATGTCGAGCAAGTGTCCAATGCGCGACGGCAAGCCTTTGAAGAACCAGACGTGCGAGCAGGGCGAGGCGAGTTCGATGTGACCGAGCCGCTCGCGGCGCACCTTCGCCTGTGTCACTTCCACGCCGCACTTGTCGCAGATCACGCCGCGGTGCTTCATGCGCTTGTACTTGCCGCACAGACATTCCCAGTCGGTGACGGGACCGAAGATGCGCGCGCAGAAGAGCCCGTCGCGTTCGGGCTTGAACGTGCGATAGTTGATCGTCTCTGGCTTCGTCACCTCGCCGTGCGACCACTGTCTGATCTTTTCGGGCGACGCGAGCGAGATGCGGATTGCCTCAAAGTTGGGCGCGAGTTGCGTTCTATCTTGCTGGAATCGAAACACGTTGTTTTATCTCCGATAAAAAAAGTCTGGAGTCTGGAGTCTCGGAGTCTGGAGTCAACTTGTAGTCAAAGCCTTTGACTCAAGACTCCAGTCTCCAGACTTACGACTATTCAGTGCCGCCGAGCAGGGCGACGACCGGCTTGCCCGCGCCGTCGGTGGTCTCGTCCGGCTTGGCGTTCTTGTCGATCAGCTCAACGTCGAGGCAGAGCGATTGCAGCTCGCGCACGAGGACGTTGAAGGATTCGGGGACGCCCGGATTGAAGTCCGCTTCGCCCTTCACAATCGCCTCGTAAATCTTCGAGCGACCCGCCACGTCGTCGGACTTCGCCGTCAAAAGTTCCTGAAGGATGTGCGCTGCGCCGTAGGCTTCCAAAGCCCAGACCTCCATCTCGCCGAAGCGCTGTCCGCCGAACTGCGCCTTGCCGCCTAAGGGCTGCTGCGTGATGAGCGAGTACGGTCCAATCGAGCGCGCGTGAATCTTGTCGTCAACCAAGTGCGAGAGCTTGAGCATGTAGATGTAGCCGATGGTCACCTTCTGCTCGAACGGCTCGCCGTTGAGTCCGTCGTAGAGGATGGTCTTGCCCGTCTCGTTGACGATTTCGGGCAGCCCCTGCTCGCGCATAAACGCGCCCGCCTCTCTGATCTTCTGCTTGATCTCCGGCTCGGTCGCGCCGTCGAAGACCGGCGTGGCGAAGTGCATTCCGAGCACGCGCGCCGCCCAGCCCAAGTGCGTCTCTAAGATTTGACCGACGTTCATGCGCGAGGGCACGCCGAGCGGATTCAAGACGATATCCACAGGCGTGCCGTCCGGCAAATACGGCATGTCCTCTTCGGGCAGGATGCGCGCGATGACGCCCTTGTTGCCGTGGCGACCAGCCATCTTGTCGCCGACCGAGAGCTTGCGCTTCATCGCGATGAAGACCTTGACCATCTTGATGACGCCGGGCGCAAGCTCGTCGCCCTGCCGGAGCTTGGCGATCTTCTCTTCGTAGATGTCGGTCAGGATTTTGATCTGACGCTCGGTGCGATCCTCGAAGTCTTTGACCTCCGCCGCCACGTCAATGCGCGTCGTCGTGAGCTGCGCCTTGCGAAGTTGTTTCGGCTCGATGCCCACTATCATCTCGCGTGTGATGGCGACGTTCTTCGGGATGCGCACCTCTCGGTCAACCATGAGATCGGCGGCGAGCTTGCGCCCGTCGAACAACTCGTAGATGCGCGCGTCGCGCTGCTCGCGCAGGATGCGAATCTCGTCTTCGAGGTCGCGGCGCAGGCGCTCTTCTTCTTCCTGCTCGATGGAGAGCGAGCGCGAATCGCGCTCCGTACCTTTACGCGTGAAGACTTGCACCTCAACGACCGTGCCATCTATCCCCGGCGGGCTGACGAGCGAAGCGTCTTTTACGTCGCCCGCCTTCTCACCGAAGATGGCGCGCAACAGTTTCTCTTCCGCGGTAAGTTGCGTCTCGCCCTTCGGCGTGACCTTGCCGACGAGGATCGAGCCGGGCTTGACCTGTGCGCCGATGCGGATGATCCCTGAGTCGTCCAGGTCTCTCAGCATGTTCTCGCCGACGTTCGGGATGTCGCGCGTGATCTCTTCTGGTCCGAGTTTCGTGTCGCGCGCTTCGATCTCCAGTTCCTCGATGTGGATTGAAGTGTAGAAATCGTCCTTCACTAAGTGCTCACTGACGAGAATCGCGTCCTCGAAGTTGTAGCCGCGCCACGGCATAAACGCCACGAGGACGTTGCGACCCAGTGCCAGCTCGCCCCTGTCCGTACAGGGACCATCCGCGATGACCTGCGCCTTCGAGACGCGCTCGCCGACCGAAACGATCGGGCGCTGGTTGATGCACGTGTTCTGGTTCGACCGCTTGAACTTCGTCAGGGTGTAAATGTCCGCCGTCACCTCGCGCGAGATCGTGCCGTCCACGTTGTGATCGGCGCGCACGATGATGCGCTCCGAGTCAACGTAGTCCACCACGCCGTCGCGCCGCGCGGCGACGACCGCGCCCGAATCACTCGCCGTCACGCGCTCCATGCCTGTGCCGATGTACGGCGACTCGGCGCGCAGCAGAGGCACAGACTGTCGCTGCATGTTCGAGCCCATCAGCGCGCGGTTCGCGTCGTCGTTCTCAAGGAACGGAATGAGCGACGCCGCCACCGAGACGAGCTGTTTGGGCGAGACGTCAACGTATTCGATCTCATCACGCTTCGAGAGGATGAACTCGCCAGCCTTACGCGCGGCGTTGCGCTCGTTGACGATGTTGCCCGCCTCGTCCAGCTCGATGTTCGCCTGACCGATGACCCACTTGTCCTCTTCCCACGCCGTCAGGTAGAACGGGAATGGCTCGGACTGAGCGCGCTTTCCGTCGGCTCCGACCTTGCGGTTCGCCTTGTCGATCTCCTCCTGCTGGACGTGATCGCCCGGCTTGAACTTCGTGTCGCCGCCGTTCGTGACGCGCGCGTACTCGACGACGCGCCCGTCGATGACCTTGCTGTACGGCGACTCGATGAAGCCGAACTCGTTGATGCGCGCGAAGCACGAGAGACTGGAGATGAGTCCGATGTTCGGACCCTCAGGCGTCTCAATCGGGCATATGCGCCCGTAGTGCGTCGGGTGCACGTCACGGACTTCGAATCCGGCGCGCTCGCGCGAGAGTCCGCCGGGTCCTAATGCCGAGAGTCTGCGCTTGTGCGTGATCTCTGAAAGCGGGTTCGTCTGATCCATGAACTGCGAGAGCTGACTGGAGCCGAAGAACTCACGCACCGCCGCCGTTACCGGCTTGGCGTTGATGAGATCGCGCGGCATCGTCGTCTGCATCTCCTGCTGGATCGACATCTTCTCTTTAATAGCGCGCTCCATGCGCACCAAGCCGATGCGGAACTGATTTTCGAGCAACTCGCCCACGGCGCGCACCCTGCGGTTGCCGAGGTGATCGATATCGTCGGCGACGAACTCCGTCGGGTTGCGCCGCATCTTCAGCAGGTACGCGATGACCGAGACGAAGTCGGGCGCGGAGAGCAGCGCGTCGGTGATGCGCTCGCGCTCCGGGCGTCCCATCTTGATGTTGAACTTCAAACGCCCGACGCGAGAGAGATCGAACTTGCGCTCGTCGAAGAACATGCCCTCGAACAAGCGGTAGGCGGTCTGCACGGTCGGCGGATCGCCGGGGCGCATCTTGCGGTAGATTTCCAGCAGCGCGTCCACGGGCTTCGAGATCACGTCCTTCTTTAAGGTGAGCGAGAGCACGTTGCCGAGATCGTCGCGCTCCGGGAAGAAGACGGCGAACTCGCGCACGCCCGACTCGGCGATCTCCTGCAACTTCGCGGGCGTGATCTCGTTGTTCGCTTCCAAGAGCACTTCGCCCGTCTCCGTGTTGACCACGTCGGCGACGGCGTATGCGCCCTCGAACTGCTGCGCGTCAACCTCGACCTCTTTGACCTTGCCCTTGCGGAGTTGCGCGAGCGCCGACTGCGTCACCTTCTTACCGGCGCGCACGACCGCTTCGGTCGAGCCCTTCACCCTGAGGTCGCTGTCAACCCTCATGCCGAGCAGTCCGCTCTGCCCCTCGTCGCCGATCTGCATATAGCAGTGACCACCCTCGACGCGCACCTCGTCCACGGTGTAGAAGGCGCGCAGGATCGACTCGTCGGCGAAAGCCGCGTTCTTCACGGCTTCTTCCAGCAGCGCATCCGATGCGAAACCCTTCGGGTCGAACTGCGGGTTGAGCCAGATGCCCAGCGCGCGTAAGAAAATTGAAGCGAGGAACTTCCTCTTGCGGTCGATGCGGACGTAGAGCAGATTCTTCTGGTCGTACTCGAACTCAACCCAGGAGCCGCGATACGGGATGACCTTGGCGAGGAAGACCGGAGACTTCTCGAAGAAGACGCCGGGCGAGCGGTGGAGCTGCGAGACGATGACGCGCTCCGTGCCGTTGATGATGAACGTGCCGTTGTCCGTCATCAAAGGAATCTCGCCGAAGAAGACCTCCTCCTCCTTGATGTCGCGGATCGACTTCGTCTCGGTCTCCGGGTCTTTGTCGAAGACGGTGAGGCGAATCTTGACCTTGAGCGGCACGCTGTAGGTCATCCCGCGCTCCTGACACTCCTGCTGGTCGTGCTTGTGCTTCAAGCCGACGGGCTCGCCGCAGTTGTCGCACAGTTGCGGGCGCACGGCGTTGAACGTGCCGCAGTGGTGGCACAGCGTCTCGCCGGGCGTGAGCGGGTCAACCTTGACGAGCGAGCCGCACGACTTGCAGTTCGCGCGCAGGTAGCGCAGACCTTCGAGCCTTCCGCACTTACACTGCCAGTTGCCGATGTGGTACTCGACGAAGTCCAGTTCGGCCGTCTGGCGGAAGTCCGAGATGGGGAAGACCGAGCGGAAGACGGCCTGCAACCCCGCGGGCTCGCGCTCCTCCGGGAGCAAATCCATCTGGAGGAAGCGGTTGTAGGAGTCGCGCTGAATCTCGATCAGGTTCGGGATGCGCACCGCGGTCTTGATCTTCGAGAAGTCGTGGCGCACGGGCGGCTGACTCACGCGGCGGCCCGAGCCGACGGCGCTCTTCTGGAGCGGGTTCTGAACCGGATTTGCAGACATCAGGAGTTCCTTGTAGCCGTCAGCTTTCAGCAGTCAGCTTTCAGCCAGAGAGTATCTAATAAGAGGACTATTTCAACGCGCCCCGCTCCCGGCCTGCTGAAAGCCGAAAGCCGAGCGCTGAATCTATTTTAGAGACGCCAAAGCGCGGCCGGAGCGCACGAGTCTCCGGCCGCTTCTTTCTTGAAAAGCGGTTTCGCTTCTTCAATATTTTAGGGAGTATCGACAGCCCCTCACTACTCCCACACCTTAGCCGCCCGTGCGGCCCATGTCAAGGACACAGAGGTCGTGAACCGTGAGCCGTAAACCGTGACAAGTTGAGAACGAGTTTTATCTCGTCGCGGTTTACGGCTCACCGTTTACGGT
>JAVXVR010000161.1:0-16086 GCA_032230165.1 Acidobacteriota bacterium
GCGAAACGACGACGACACCCGCGCGCTTCGTCGTGAATGATGCGGCGGCGATTCCCGTCTCGCAAACGACGACTGCCACACAGACGAGCGCCGCGCCCTCGTCGCTCAGCCCGACAGCCGCGCGACAGATCGCCGCGTCGCTCGTCCCGCGCGGGACGATTACAGAGGCGCGCGCTCTGCACACAGACGCGGGCACGCTCATCGCGGCGGTCGAAGAGGATCGCGTGGCGGGTGACTCTCA
Source organism: Acidobacteriota bacterium (assembly GCA_032230165.1). Classification (GTDB taxonomy): domain Bacteria; phylum Acidobacteriota; class Blastocatellia; order Pyrinomonadales; family Pyrinomonadaceae; genus JAIVGV01. Next base: position 242 of record JAVXVR010000161.1, read on the forward strand.
TCTCGTGCTGCTTGAGCCGCGCGGGCTCTTAGGCGGCTTCCGCGTGGCGGGGCGCGTCACGCTCGACAAGGATGATTTTAGCGGCGCGAAGTGGACGACCGAGACCGTGGACGCCGACGGCGACGGCTACGAAGAGATCATCTGCACGGGCTTCGACGCGCGCAACGACTCGTTCAGCCGCCGCCTCGTGCTCTACGCCCCCCGCGCGCGTGAGAGCTTTAGCATGAGAGTCGGCGCGGACAGTCGCGAATCCGGCGCGGTGCGCGTCAAGTGGTCTTCAAACGCGGGCGGCGAGCGCGCGCGCGCCTTCCGCAAGGCACTGCGCGGGCGGGCGCTCGCAGACCTACCGGGCGTTAAGTCTTGAGCAGTCTCGTTGGCGGTTCAATCTGAGTTGAGTGAAGAGTTAGATGTTCACTACGGAGGCACAGAATTCGCAGAGTCAACGAAGAGAAATCCGATCTGAGATTTGAAATTTCAGATTTCAGATCGACTCTTCTCCGCGCCCCCTCCGCGCCCTCTGTGGTGAATGACGCTTGCACTCAACAGCAGTCTGAACCACTCCTGATACGATGGCTGTCGCAACCCGAACGAAGCGCCGCACCAGTCTGATTCCCGCCAACTCATCCGCGTCATGGAAAAGCCCGCCCGTATGCGCCCATGCGATAAAAGTAAATTGATTTGAAGAGGCGTTGATTTCCGCGCGGGCTTAAGTCAAACTGCGACACGATACACGTAGTCAATCACATGAATTAGTTTGTGCGTCGCGAAGAGCGCGCGAGGGCGATGCTTCCCATCTTCTTAGCCACGTATGGCGCGGTCTTCCTGGCGGAGATCGTCGGCGACAAACTGCTCTACACGACCGGCGTGCTTGCCTCGCGCTACCGCACGGCTCCGGTCATGTTCGGCGTGGTGTGCGCCTTCATGTTGAAGATGGGCGTCGCCGTCCTCGTCGGTAAGGCGATCTCAGCTCTACCCAGACTCTTGATCGCGGGCATCACCGCCGCGAGCTTCCTCGGCGTGGCGTTCGCGCTCTGGCGCAAGCCCGCCGAACGCGCTGAGTCGAAGCAGGAGCACACCGCGAAGAAGGCGGCGATGGTCTCGTTCGCGGCGATCTTCTTCTCGGAGTGGGGCGACGTGGGACAGATCACTGCGGCGACGATGGCGGCGCGCTACGGCTTACCACTCGTCGTCTGGACGGGCGCGGTCAGTGCGATGGTCACGAAAGGAATTCTCGCGGCTTCGATCGGCGCGGGGCTTCGCCGTTGGATACAGCAGCGCATCCCGCCGCGCGTCGTGCGCTACTGCGGCGTCTCTCTGCTGCTCGTCCTCGGCTTGCTCTCTGTGCTGGAAATTATGACGGGCGGCGACTAGGGACGCGCCGCCGAACGTGCGTCGGTAAGTTTCATTCTCGAAACATGACGGTCTCAAAACAAGAACGCGCCATCGCCATGCGGTTCATCGTCTGCCTCGGCGTCGTCAGCATGTTCGCTGACATGACCTACGAGGGGGCGCACAGCATCATCGGTCCCTTTCTGAAAGACCTCGGCGCGACCGCCACAGAGGTCGGGCTCATCGCCGGGCTCGGCGAGATGCTTGCCGCGAGCCTGCGATTCTTTTCGGGTCGCCTCGCCGACCGCACGCGCGCCTACTGGCTCATCACCACGCTCGGCTACGCACTGAATTTGCTCGTCGTGCCCACACTCGCCTTCGTCGGGACGTGGCAGGCGGCGGCGTTACTTATAGTCGCCGAGCGCACGGGCAAGAGTCTTCGCGGTCCGGCGCGCGACGTGCTGCTCTCTGAAGCGACCGACGTGGTCGGTCACGGGTTCGGCTTCGGCGTGCACGCCGCGTTCGATCAGGCGGGGGCAGTTTTGGGTCCGCTCTTGATGGTGATGGCGGTGGCGCGCACGAATCGCTTCGGACCCGGCTTCCTCTGGCTCGCGCTCCCCGCCGTCGGGGCGTTTGCGGCGCTCTTGGTGGCGCGCGCGGTGCGCGGCGACACGAAGGCTGAGCCGCCGCGACAGGTGACGCAAGCCATCCCGCAAGTCTTCTGGCCCTACATCGTCGCGGCGGGGCTGCTCGCGTGCGGCTTCATAGACTTCCCTCTGCTCGCCTACCACTTCCAGAAGAACTCTCTGACGCAGCCCGCCGTCATTCCTCTGCTCTACGCGGGCGCGATGGGCGTCAACGGCTTGACCGCGCTCCTGCTCGGCAGGCTCTTCGACCGCTACGGTCTGACGGTGCTCGCGTGCGGGATTCTCGTCTCGCTAATGGCGCTTCCGCTCGGCTTCTTAGGCGGGACGACGGGCGCGGTGGTGGGCGTCGCCTGCTGGGCAATCGGCTTGGGCGCGCAGGACGCGACCCTGCGCTCCGGCATCGCGCAGGTGGTCTCGATGAAGAAGCGCGGCAGCGCGTTCGGCATCTTCAACGCGGTGTACGGCGTGATGTGGTTTTTGGGAAGCGTGGTGATGGGTCTGCTCTATGACCACTCCGTCATCGCGCTCGTCATCTTCGGCGTCGCGGCGCAACTCGCGGCGGCGGCGATGTTCGTTTACTTGCGCCGCCCGCTCGCGGCAGCCATAGCGGCGCGCTCTTAACTTCAAATTCCTCAGCCACACAAGATCGAGATCGAACTGACCCGCCGTGCGGTGCGCTCTCTATGAGACGAGCAACGCCGCGTGTTATGATCGACTCTAAGGAACGCGAATCAAACGTCAGTCGGTCGTCTCCGGTCATCCCCGCCGCAGCCGTCGTCTCTTCGCCAGCGGTCGGTCTTTCGCGCCCGGAAAAGCGAAATGTTTATGAAGAGAAATCAGTCGGGAAATTTACTTGTCCTTTTGCTCGTTGCGTGGTCGCTCGTCTTCGCGCCCGTCGCGCGGCAACAGATGGTGCTCGCCGCCGCGCGCCAGCAGCAGCCACGCGCCGCCGCCGCCACGCAGCCCGCGAAGACTGCGCCGCAAGCCGCGCCGCAATTTCAGACCGCGCAACTCGCGAACAAGGTGCTTGCGAACGGGCTCGAAGTCATCGTGCTCGAAGACCATGCCGTGCCGCTCGTCACGGTCGAGCTGGCGGTTAAGAACGGCTCGTACACCGAGCCGCCGGAGCTAAATGGACTCTCGCACCTCTACGAGCATATGTTCTTCAAGGAGAACCGCGCGTGGCGCGACCGCGCCGACTACCTGCTGACCATCGACCAGCTCGGCGTCACCTACAACGGCACGACGCGCGAGGAGATCGTCGAGTATTACTACACGACGACCTCGCCGAACTTCGGGGTCGCCATGCGCGCCATGCGCGACGCGGCGCGCTACCCCTCCTTCAACGAGAAACAGTTCGCGCAGGAGCAGGAGGTCGTCATCAACGAGTTGCAGCGCAACGAGTCGAACCCGTTCGGCTTCCTGCAAGACGCGATGAACGAGCGGCTCTTCTACAAGTATCCGAGTCGCAAGAATCCGGGCGGCAACGCCGAGACCGTGGGCAAGGCGACAACCGATCAGATGCGACTCATACAGGGTCGCTACTACGTGCCGAACAACTCCGCGCTTGTTGTCACGGGCGACGTCAGTCCGCAGACGGTCTTCGCCGCCGCCGAGCAGCTCTACGGCGACTGGGCGCGGCGCGAGAAAGACCCGTTCGTCGAGTTCCCGCCCGTCGAACACCCGCCACTGCCGAAGAGCGAAGGCGCGATCATCACGCAGCCAGTGCAGAACGTACTCATAGAGATCGGCTGGCAGGGTCCTTCCATCGGCAAGGACAATGCCTCGACTTACGCGGCGGACGTGTTCTCCTTCATCCTGCGCCAGCCCGATTCGCGCTTCCAGCGCGCGCTCGTTGACACAGGGCTCGTCACCGGCGTCGATCTCGGCTACTACACGCAGCGCAACGTCGGACCCATCAACCTCGTCGCGCAGACCACGCCCGACAAGGCGCGAGCCGCGCTTCGCGCCATCTACAAAGAGATCGCCGCCTTCAACGATCCCGCCTACTTCACCGACGAGCAACTCGAATCAGCCAAGGGCTTGCTCGAAGCCGACGATCTCTACTCGCGCGAAAAGACCGACGACTACACGCACACCGTCGCCTTCTGGTGGGCTTCGACCGGACTCGATTACTTCCGCGGCTACCTCGGCAACCTGCGCCGCACCTCGCGCGCCGACATCAACCGCTATCTCAACACCTACATCGAGGGCAAGCCGCACGTCGGACTCGCCTTGCTCTCTTCGGACTCGCAGAAGCAGGCGCAGATCACGCCGCAGGACTTAATCGGTCAGTGAGGACTCATGCCGAACGAAGCAAGGACATTCAACGAAATCGAAGCAACTGTAGGGGCAGGGCTTGTCCCTGCCCGCAGCGAGTGCAAGCTCGCTCAACCGTTTCGCGATCATTCAACGTCGAATGATCGCGAATCCTTTTTCGCGCTGACGCGCGGCGGGCAGGGACAAGCCCTGCCCCTACAAAAATTCTTTGCGCGCACGTTGACGGCGTTGCTGCTGTTCGTTGTCGCAAGCTTCGGAGTGGCGGCGCAGTCGTCCGCGCCGTCGTCGAAGGACACGCTCTCTGCCGCGCCCGATGCGAAGAAGATTGATGAGGTGGCGGCGACCGCCGAGGCGCTCGTCACAGAGTTCGACGTGAACGGCTTGAAGGTGATCGTCAAGCGTCGCGCCGGAAGTCAGACCGTGTCGGCGGGGCTGTTCGTGCGCGGCGGCGCGCGCAACGTCACGGCACAGAACGCTGGGATCGAGGCGTTGATGTGGGACGTGGCGACCGAGGGCAGCCAGAGCTTCCCGCGCCAGGTGCTGCGCAAAGAGATCGCGCGCATGGGCACGGGCCTCAGCTACGGCATCAACCATGACTACTCGGCGCTCACGCTCGGCTCGACGCGGCAGAACTTCGACCGCTCGTGGGAGATTTTTACGGACGTGGCGCTGCATCCGGGCTTCACGCCGGAAGACTTCCAGCGCGAGAAGACGCGCATGGTCGTCGCGCGCGGCAACGTCAACGACGTGCCCGATTCGTTCCTCGAAGTCTTGCAGTCGCAGGTCGCTTACGCCAATCATCCTTACATCAACGATCCGGACGGGACAGCCGAGACGCTCAGCCGTCTGACGGTCGAGGACGTGCGCCGCTTTCACGCTCAGTTGATGCAGACCTCGCGGCTGCTCATCGTCGTCGTCGGTGATCTCGACCCGGCGACGGTGCGCGACCGCGTCGCCGCCACTTTCGGCAAACTCCCGCGCGGCGATTACAAACGGGACGCGCCGCCGCCGCTCTCGTTCGCCATGCCGACCGTAGATTTCACGCAGCGCGACTTGCAGACCAACTACGTGCAGGGCGTCTTCGCCGCGCCACCTTTGACCGACCCTGACATCTACCCGATGCGCATCGCCGCGTCGCTTTTGAACGACCGCATCTTCGCGGAGGTGCGCGTGCGCCGCAACCTCTCCTACGCGCCGAGCGCCTTCCTGCGCGATCAGGGCGCGAATCTCGGCGGCATCTACGTCACCACGGTCGGCGAGCACACCAACGAGGCGGTGAGCGTGATGCTCTACGAGATCAACCGCTTGCAGCGCGAGACAGCCGATCCTTCGGAGCTGACTTCGGAAGTCTCCGGCTACCTGACGAAGTACTACATCGGGCAGGAGACAAACGGGGCGCAAGCCGGGGAACTAGCGAAGTACGAGCTGATCGGCGGCGGCTGGCGCAACGCGCTCCACTTCCTCGAACGCCTGCGCGCCGTCACGCCCGGCGACGTGCAGCGCGTCGCGCGCAGGTACATGAGAAACTTACGCTTCGTCGTCCTCGGCGATCCGACGAAGGTGGATAAGAATTTGTTTACCGTCTCGACATCGGTCGGAGGCAAGGCGGGATAGCCCGCAGACGAACGGCGAGAAGAAGACACGGCGACGCGGCGACAAAAGACACGAAGACGCAAAGACGCGACGATGTAAACTACATCGCCGCGTCTTTCATGTCTCTTCTTTATCGCCGCGTCGCCGCGTCACTTCTTCTACTTGCCTTTAATCTCGTTCATCAGCTTGCCGTACAGTTCCGTGTCGAGTGAGGCGAGCAGTCGGCTCTGTGCGAGGGCGGCGGCGCGGTCGCCGATCTCCAGATAGGTCATGCCGAGATTGTAGAAGGCTTCCGGGAGATCGGGACGCAAGCGCGCCGCCTGCTTGTAGGATTCGACGGCGTCGTCGAAGTTGGCGGCGTAGTAGTAGGCGTCGCCGAGCTTGTTGTAAGCCTCGACGGAGTTGGGTCGAAGTCTGAGCGCCTGCTTGTAAGCCTTGATCGCTTCAGCGTTCTTGCCCTGCTTGACCTTGCAGTAGCCCACCTGAATCCACGCCTCGACGCGGTCGGGATTTTTGTTGACCGCGTTCTCGAAAGAGCCGAGCGCGCTGTCGTAGTTGCCGAGCCAGAGCGAGTTCAAGCCATTGCGATACCACCAGTCGGCGGACGAGTCGGAGTTCTGCGCTTCGCGTGTGGCAATGTCGTCGAACGAAACGGCGGGCGCGCTCTTCAGTGCGTCGAAGCGCGCGGACGCGATGGCGAGGTTGATGTTCTGCCCGTTCGTCACTTTGATCGTGACGACGCCGACGACCTGACCGCGCATGTTGAAAAGCGGACTACCGGAATTGCCGTGCGAGACGGGCGCGGTGATCTGGATGATGCGCCCCAGATTCGGCACTTCGCGCACGGCTGAGACGATGCCGTCCGAGATCGAGCCTTCGAGCCGCAAGGGATTGCCGATGACGAAGACGTGCTCGCCCTCTTCCGGAGTCGTCGTCGTGACTTCGACCGCGTGCGCGCGCTCGGCGGGAATGTTGACGCCGAGGATGGCGAGATCGCCCTCTTCGTCGGACGCGAGCACGCCTTCCACGGGGTAGATTCTGCCCTTGCCGTCGAGCGTCTTCACCTCGGCGCGGCGCGCGCCCTCGATGACGTGCAGGTTGGTGACGACCTGACCCGGGCGTATGAAGAAGCCGCTCCCTGAGAGCAAGGTGTTGCCCTTCGCGTCGTAGGTGATGATGGCGACGACTGCGGGCTTAACGCGGCGGACGAGTTCGGGCAGCGACACACTGTCGCTTGCGGGAGCGTTCGCGTTCGTCGCGGCAATCGTCGCCGCGTTTGGCTGTGCGCTCTTCGTCGCTGTCGCGCTCGCGTTGACGGGCGCGGCTGTCTCCTCTTGCGCGAGCGCGCGGGGCGCGGCGGCAAGAGACAGTAAGAGTACGATGAGTACGGGGAGGTGGCGTGAAGGGGAATGCTTCGGCATCGCTTCGTGCGTCTCTTCTGGCGCGGGCGCGTGCGAGCGCGGCACGTCCGCAGGGTCGGGCAGGGTGACGATTCTGGATCGTAGCGAAAACCCTGCGCTGTTTCGGGAAGTCGGCGCGAGTCCGGGGTCGTTGCGCCTTAAGGTCAAACGAGTTTTGGAAGTGTGACCTGTGCCGCGAGCGGGCTTGAAACTGGCGGCGCCACTTTCGCGAGAGTACCGTGCGTCTCGTCCGCGTTCCGCCTTGTGGCGAACCGGCGCGAGGTGCGCGGCTGCAAGATATTACCCGCGCAGCGTGTGAGGGGTCAATTCATTTTTGTCGGAGGTGTGTCGGTGGGCGCTTTTGCGGTGAAAAAGCCGCTGCGCGCGGCGTGAGGCGATTCGGTCAATGGCGCGGCTGTCAGTTCGCGGGTTTGGCACAGTCCAGCCCGTTGCCTTCGTAGATCACCGCGGCGTCGCTGCTAAAGAGTGCGTAGCCGCAGCCCGCTTCAGGGCGCAGAGAGACTTGATAATGCTGCCCGTCAGCCGAGACGACGACCGAGAGCTTATAGTCTTTGACGCCCGCCGCGAAGTCGTCTGACATGGCGAACTCGCTGCGGCGCATGTAATTGACTTTGAGCAGGTCTTCGAGCGAGCCGTACTTGCCGCCATTCAACTTCAACATGGCTTCGGCGGTGTTGAACGTGCGCACCAGACCGAGGGCTTGACGCTGTGAGAGTCGTGCGGCGTCCTGTTGAGAAGCGGTCTGGGCGGCATGGAGCGTGAGCCCGCCCAAAAGAAGCGCGATGATGGTTGTCGTGAGCCTTAGCTTCATAATCCTCCAACATGGTCGGTGATGACGTGAGAGTGGTGTCTGAGTTTGTGAGGTGTGCGCGATTTCGCGCGGCGTTGGCACGCGCGCGGGCAATATCCATACTAGCGAGACGGTCGAAGCCCCGTCAACGATTTTCCCGTCCGCCTTCGCGCGCGCCGAGTTGTGTCCCGCCGCGCAAATGGAAAAGGGTCGGACTTCCTGCGAGGGAGTCCGACCCTTCGTTGTGCCCGCGCCGCTCTTAGCGAGGGGCGGCGACGGACAAAGTCAAAGCTTCAGCCGCCGAGACTAGCGGATGATCGTCGCGACGACGGGTCCGACGGGCGAAGCCGACTCGCCTGCGTCCTCCGACGTGATGAAGAGACCGAAGTCGGTGAGCGAGGTCTCGCTCTTGATCTCAGCCTCGTTGCGGTGCGCGGTGTTGATGATCTGACCGAGCTTAACGAACTTGTTGTCCGGGCTCACAGCCCAGAGCACATAGCGCTTGCCCGCGGGTGCGTCCTTCAACTCGTGGAAGCGCGCCACGATCGCGGTCGGGCCATCCTTGCGCGGCAGCACGCGGAAGTTGACCCGCGAGCCGGTCATCTCGCCGGCGAGGTTGACCTTGACCTGCGAGTCGACGCCGCGCTTGAAGGTCGGGATGCCGAGCATCGGCACGTTGTAAGCCGGGCTGGTCGTCACGACCGTACCCGCCGGAGTGTTAATTGCAGTCGTCGTTCCAGCGACCGTCTCGCCGACGGCGTTGACGTGCTCGTTGCCTGTGCGAGCGTACGGGATCACCGCAAGCCCCTGGGGCACGGCGCTACGGAAGAGGACGGGCGTGTTGTTGTCGAGCGCGGAGATGTCAGCCGCAGGCGAGAGCACAAGCATGAACTTGTCGAGCGGCGTCGTGAAGCTCTGCGTGACCGCGCCGTTCGAGACCGTCACGGGTCCCAAGAGCGTAAACTTGCCCATCGGATCGACGGCATAGACGTTGAAGTTACTCATGTCAGCCGGAAGGCTGGCGAGATCGAGATTGATCGTCGTCAGATCGTTGTGGCGCAGCACCTTGGCGAGCCCGCGCGAGCCGACGAGCGTCGTGCCCGGCGTGAGATCGACCGTCACTTCCTTGTCAGCCGGGTATTGAACGATGGTGTAAGTGCCGTCCGGGTTCTGGGTGGACTTGGTGATCTGGGTTGTGGTTGTGGTCGTCGTCTTCGTCTCTTGCGCGGATGCGACCGCCGCAGAGGCGAACGCGAGGGCAACTGTGCCCAAGACGGATAGTAAACGTTTGCTCATATCTAAATACTCCTCCTCAAGTTTGATTACAGTTAGGGGCGTTGTTGGGACACGGGTCAGCAACACCTTTTACTTGGCAACACTCATGCCGCGCCCGCGCGAGGGCGTGGGTCGTGGCGGCAGAGTGGTTTAGCAGGCACGGCGGCGCTTGGAGGGGCGCGCGGGGCGGTAAGATGCCGTACACCGTGTACTGTTACGTTTCGCCGTGACATAGACGACACACCGATCTTTTTGCCGCGGCGCGCGGCGGCTTGTTAGAATCGCGGGCGCGACACAGACACAAACCGAATGAGTCTCGAAACCGATTTTCTGGTCGTCGGCACGGGCATCGCCGGGCTGCGCGCGGCGTTGGAGATCGCTCGCTCGGGCGCGCACGTCACCGTGCTCACGAAGGATCGCGCCGACGAGTCGAACACAGAGTACGCACAAGGGGGCGTGGCGGTGGCGCTCGCCGAGGACGACGAGGCGTCGCTGCATGAGGAAGACACCGTCGGCGCGGGTGCGGGGCTCTGCGACGAGGAGGCTGTGCGCGTGCTCGTCGAAGACGGGCAGACGTACATGCGCGAGCTGATTCAGTGGGGCGCGCACTTCGACCGAGAAGGCGGGCGACTGCTGTTTACGCGCGAGGCGGCACACTCGCGCCGACGCATCCTGCACGCGGGCGGCGACGCGACCGGCAGAGAGATCGTCCGCGCGCTGCTCGCGCGAGCGCGCGCCGAACGGTTGATCGAGTTCGTACCGCACGCCGCGACCGAGAGCTTGATCGTCGAAGACGGTCGCGTCGTCGGTGCCAGCTTCCTCGATCCCGCGTTGCGCGCGCCGCGTGTGTGTCGCGCACGCGCAGGCGTCGTCCTGGCGTCGGGCGGCGCGGGCTCTTTGTATCTGCACACGACGAACCCTGCGGTGGCGACGGGCGACGGCTGCGCGATGGCATACGAGGCGGGCGCGGAGCTTGCCGACATGGAGTTCGTGCAGTTTCACCCGACGGCGCTCAGCGTCGAAGGTGCGCCGCGCTTTCTTTTGTCGGAGGCGATGCGCGGCGAGGGCGGCGTACTCCGCAACGCCGACGGCAAGCGTTTCATGTTGCGCTACGACGCGCGCGCCGAACTCGCGCCGCGCGACGTGGTGGCGCGCTCAATCGTCGCCGAGATGGAGCGCACCGCCGCGCGCACGGTCTTCCTCGACATGACCGCGCTCAACCCGCGTTACGTCAGCGAACGTTTCCCGAAAATTTACGAAACCTGTCTGCGGTTCGGACTAGACATCACGCGCGAGCCCGTGCCCGTCTCACCTGCCGCGCACTACTGCATGGGCGGCGTGCGAACCGACCTTGAAGGGCGCACGACCGTGGCGGGGCTTTACGCGGCGGGCGAAGTTGCCTGCACGGGCGTCCACGGCGCGAATCGTCTGGCGTCAAACTCCTTGCTCGAAGGTCTTGTCTTCGGCGCGCGCGCCGGTCGCGCTGCCGTCAAAGATCACGCCGACGACACAGTCGTCTTCACGGACGCGACGCTCGTTGCCGAGCGCACGCACGACGATGCACGCGACGAAGGCGACGACGACGCGACCGTCGAAGCTTCCTCTAAGCCGGTCGGCGAGATTGCGCTCGCGGTCAGAAAGCGCGTGCGGCGTCTGATGTGGGAGCGCGTCGGGATACTTCGCTCGCGACAATCCATACAGCGCGCGCTCACAGAGTTTGAGCAGATCGGTCGCGCGCGGCTGCGTGCGCCCTCGCGAAACTTTTTGACGGTGGCGACCCTCGTCGCGCGCTGCGCGCTGCGGCGCGAGGAGTCGCGCGGGGCGCACTACCGCGTTGATTTCCCGCAGCGCGATGACGCGCACTGGCGCGCGCACACGATCATTCGCAAGGGGGCAGAGATAGGGGCGAGCGAGACGATAAACTTTCAAACGAAATGAGGGCGTAGAGTTCCAACATGGCTGCTTACGAAAAATTGCACGAGTGGGAGATGACGCCGCGCGAGGCGATTGAATTGCAGAAAAGTTTGCGCGAGCGCGTGCGGATCGCGCCGCTTAAGAAAAAAGTCCGCACCGTGGCGGGCGCGGACATCTCTTTCAATAAGTTCGAGCCAACGGTTTACGCGGGCATCGTCGTGCTCGCTCTGCCGTCGCTCGAAGTTATAGAAGAGATCGGCGTGGTGAGCGAATCGAAGTTTCCGTATGTGCCGGGGCTGTTGTCGTTTCGCGAAGCGCCGTCTGTGCTGGAAGCCTGGTCGAAGTTGAAGACTGAGCCGGACGCCGTCATGTTCGACGGGCAGGGCATCGCGCACCCGCGACGGATCGGCATCGCCTCGCACGTCGGGCTGTTGCTTAACCGACCGACGTTCGGCTGCGCAAAGTCGGTGCTCGTCGGCAAATACGAAGAGCCGGAAGAGGAGCGCGGCAGTTGGTCGCCGCTCGTCGATCCGAAAAACAATGAAACGGTCGGCGCAGCACTTCGCACGAAGACGCGCACGAACCCGATCTACGTCTCGCCCGGACACTTGATCGACTTGGAAGGCGCGATCAAACTGACGCTCGCCTGCGACGGCGGCTACCGCCAGCCGGAGCCGACGCGACGCGCACACCACCTCGTTAACGCGCTCCGGCGCGGCGAGCGCGCGGCGGATCAGGGGAGTCTGTTCTGACGAAGGATCGAGCCAAGCCGGGGCGACAAAGTTTAGCTACGTAAGTTTAGCCCACGAAGTGGGCGACACATTTGTAGCCCACGGCGCGAGCCGTGGGATCAGCAGCGAGATAAAATTTCAGAGCCCCTGAAAGGGGCGAAAGAAGCGCGACTCGAAATTCTTTCGCCCCTTTCAGGGGCTCTCTGTTTTGTTTACTACTTAGTTCCCACGGCTCGCGCCGTGAGCTACAAATCTTTCGCCCGCTTGCGCGGGCTACAATGCATGTCGCCGTCGCGCTACGGAACGACGGTGAACTTCGCCGTGGGCGAGAGCGATTGACCCGAAACGTGGTCGCGGATGTTGATCGTGATCGTGTACTCGCCGGGCGAGAGACGCTCGGTCGTCAGGAGCTTGGCGAGCGTCAGGCGCTGACCCGCGTCGCTCATGCCGCGCCAGTCTTCGACGATCTTGCCGATCTCTTTGCCGTCCTTCGTCACGACGTAGTCCACGTCCACGGACGGGCGCAGCGTCGTCTGATCGATCCCGGCGTTATAGACCTGCATGTAGATGCCGAGCGGATCGCCGCGATGATAGACGGCGGCGAGGTTCGGGATCACTTTCAACTGCCCGATGGTGAACTGCCCGACCGCCGGTTGATCCGAGAGCGATTGCAAGCGCGCGGCGAGGACGAGCGTCGAGGTGGCGAGTTGTTTGGGATCGTACTTCGGCACGGTGAAGCCTTTGCGCGCGATCTGCGTCGCGCCGGAGTTCACGTCGCGCACGACGACATCGACGCGGTAGGTTCCGGGCGGGAGTGGCACGCTCTTGCCATAGGCGGACTTGCGCCCCTTCATGTCGATCAGTTCTTCCGCCGTGGCACTCGCCGTCACCACGTCCTCGAAGATGCCGACGCGGCGACCGTTCACGGCAGTGATCCTGCCGAAGATGTTCATCTTCGCGGTCTGGATGCCGCCGCCCGCGTCGGTGAACTGAAGGTCTTTGTTCTCCGCCTGAATGGTAAACGCCGTGATGACGCGCTCGTCCGACTGGCGGAAGAAGTCCACGCCCATGTCGAAGTTGAGCGGGTTCTGTTCGATGGTGCCGATGCCGGTCGTCGAGACGAGATCAGCCAGCTCCTTGTTGCGTATGACGGGCGGGCGGTTCAGGTCGGCGAGCAGTTGGAGACGGTTGAACGGGTTGTCCTGCTCGCGCATCGAGTTGAATGCGCCGACGCCGCCCATCGCGCCGAAGGCGACGCGGTCGGATTTGTTGCCCATCCCGAGTTCTTCGGCGAGCGTGAGTCCCGCGCCGGGGACGTAGAGCAGCGCGTCCTTCTCTTCGGGCGAGCGCGCGATGCGGTACTCGCCTGAGCCGGTCGGATCGACGAACTCGATCTCGACGCCCGAGCCGACGCCCTCGATGTAGCGGTAGAACCAGCGCTCGAACGGGTAGGTCGAGGTCGAGCCGCCGCCCTCATAAATCTCGCGCTGGTAAGAGCCGCCCGAAGGGTGCGACTCGGTCTCGTCCGGCTTGCCGAACATGATGTAGATGCGACCACGGTCGGTCTTCCAGCCGGGGATGCCCGAAGCGTAATGCTCGTTGGCGTAGGCGACGCGCTCGTAGTACTGCTCCTTGTACTCGTTCTCGTCCGTGTCCGGGTCGGGGTCGCGCCTGCGCCAGAAGCCCTCGATGAACTGCTCGCGCTCCTCGTCGGTGGCGAGCTTCTTGAAAGCCTTGCGCTCCTCGTCCGTGATGATGTACGCCACGTCCTCGTTGAGCCAGTCCTTGTAGACCTTCTTGAGTTCGGGCTTGCGGTTGCGCTCGCGCGACATCACGTCCTGCTGCGGCTGTGCGTCTTTCTTATCCTGCGCGGGCGTGGCGTGCGGGGCGACGAAGAGGAGGGCGAGAAGTGCGGCGCTCAGACGGCGCGCGAGAGAGTTGCGACGAGACATAGGTAAAACTCCTGTCGGTTTGGAGAACCGCGAAACCTGGCTTTCGAGAGCCGCGCTCGACGGACTGCCGAGCGGCGGCGCTGATGGGGAAGACTTAACCTCTTGAAGTTCGTCCGGCGGTCAAGAAAACGGCGACGCCCGCGTCTCGAAGAGCAGCCTTACTCGAAGGCTCGAACGGGGAGCATCGCCCGACTTGCGAACGCAGATTTTAGAGTCTTAGCCGGACGAAGGTCAAGATGCGGCGCAGCGGGGCAAAAGTTGCCTGAAAGGCTAAAGATTTCAGGCATTTTGGGGCGCGGGCGGAGCCGCTTCAACTGCGCGCTGTCGCCCTGCGCTGCCGCCCGAAAATCCACGCGACGAGGATCGAGATGAAGTAGAGCACGATCATCGGCGCGGCGAAGAGCAGCATGTTCGGGATGTCGTTCGTCGGCGAGAGCACAGCGGCGGCGATGAGTATGACGATGAGCGAGATTTTCCAGATGCGCGCGAGCCATCCGGCGGTAACGATGCCGATGCGCGCGAGGATGTAGGTCACGGCGGGCATCTGAAAGACGAGACCCATGCCGAGCATGACGAGGATGATGAAGTCGAAGTAGTCTTCAGCGTTGAGAAGTAAACGAAAATCCTGACCGAGTCCGAGGAGGTACGCGGCGGCGGGCGGGAAGATGACGTAATAGGCGAACGCCGCGCCCGCCACGAAGGCGATTGAAGAGAGCAGGATGAAGGGGAGCGCGTAGCCGCGCTCGTGCGGGTAGAGACCGGGCGAGACGAACGCCCAGATTTGCCAGAGCAGGAAGGGAATGGACAGACAGATCGCCGCGTAGAGCGAGACCTTGACGTAGAGCGCGAAGGGTCCACCCGCCGTGCTAACGACGAGCCGATCATCTATGCCCGGCAAGGCGTCTGGTCGCGCGCCCACGTCGAAGGGCAGGCGCACGCCCTTCGGGATGATCGTGTTGCCCGCGTAGAGCGGCTCGTCCGTGAAGAGTCCGAGTTGCCCTGCGGCGTCGCGCGTGACACGCGCCGACACGGACGCGCCTGCCGGGATGACGCTTGCGCCGAGCGTCGTCGTCTCGGCGAAGACGTAGCGACCAGAATCATTTTCCTTCGCCGCGCTCAAGGGCATCACGGCTTCGTTGCCCGTGATGCCGCCCAAGGTGAGCTGTCGGCGCTGCGCGTTGGCGAGCGCGAGGCGCACGGGGCGCGCGAGAAAGTTGTAGATGTAGTCGGAGACGAACCAGCAGCCGAAGAAGGCGACGAAGACGAAGATGGCGGAGCGTATGAGTCTGCCGCGTAGCTCGTCGAGGTGTTCGAGGAAAGACATCTGACCGCCGAGCCGCGACTCGGGGTCTTCGCTGCTGTCGTCTCGCTCGCCCTCTAAGAGTGTGGAAGCCATTACGGTTGCGACGCGCGTGCGCGATATCTAGAGCCAGTCGGCTTTGTGCGGCGACTGCGGCGCAGGCTCGACCGCTTTCGCATCGGCGATCTGCGCGGGAGTCTCCGGCGGTTGAGGCGCGCCTAGTGCGTCGCGCGCGATGGTGTTGGTCGCGATGTCGTTATGCGCGCCGACGGTCTCGTCCGCGCCGGTTGCAGGCGCGAGCATGTTATCGCTCACAGCCAACTCTTCGCGCCGCTCCTCCGGCGGGAGCATCGCATCAGTGACGTGCCGCTCGCGATCGTAGCTCTCCAGATTGACCTCGCGCTCCCACGTCCGCTTGAACTCATCCGACGCGCGCTTGAACTCGCCCAGACCCTTGCCGAGCGACCGGCTCAGCTCCGGCAGCTTACGCGGTCCGAAGAGGATGAGCGCGGCGATCAGGATCAAGAGCAGCTCCGTCGTCCCAACCGATTCGAGAAAAAGTAGTGTCATAAGCTTAAGTCTGGAGTCTGGAGTCTGGAGTCTGGAGTCAAAG
>JAVXVR010000176.1:0-2841 GCA_032230165.1 Acidobacteriota bacterium
GTCGGTCAAAACATTGGGCAGGTGAAGATTGAAGATGCCGATCAGGTCTTGGAAGTATTTCGACGCGCCGTGCGCCACCCCGCCTGCTGTGACGGCGTATTCAAGCACCAAGTCCCAACCGATGATCCACGCCATCAACTCGCCCAGCGTCGCGTAGGCGTAGGTGTAGGCAGAGCCAGCGACCGGAGCCATCGAGGCGAACTCCGCGTAGCAGAGCGCGGCGAGCGCACAGGCGATTGCCGCGACGACGAACGAGAGGATCATCGCGGGACCCGCGCGCTCGTGCGCGGCGACGCCCACGAGGACGAAGATGCCCGTGCCGATGACCGCGCCGACGCCGAGGCTCGTCAGTTGGACGGGACCGAGTATGCGCCGCAGTCGGTGCTCGCCCGCCGCTTCTTCGAGCAGGAGTTTGAGGGGCTTGCGCGCGAAAAGTTGACTCGCCATCGTGTGCGCCTCCGTTTTTCGATAGCCGCGCGCGTCGGGGAGTAAACGTTTGCGCGGGCGTTCTGCGGCGAACTTTAGAGGCGGCGGCGCGAGTTGGACAAAGACTTTGGCACGAAGGCGCGCGTGCGAGGCATGAGTTGGCGTCTGGCGGGAACGAGTTGCGCGCGGACATTTGTAGGGGCAGGGCTTGTCCCTGCCCGCAGCGGCGCAGCCGCTAATCAACGCGCGAAAGATCAGTCGCAGATGAACGCAGATTCACGCAGATCAGAATTTCTTTCTCAATCTGCGTTTATCCGCGTTCCCCTGCGGCTGAATCCGATTTGATCTTGATCCGCGCTTTCGCGCGGCGGGCAGGGACAAGCCCTGCCCCTACAATTTTGGGAGTGCTGTAAGATTTCTTTAGAGCGGCAGTTTCAAAAGCTCAGCGAGTTTTTTGCGGCAACTGCGGCTCAAGGTGAGTTCCGTGCCGTCGCGCAGGATGACGCGGTAGTCCTGATGAAACCACGGTTGCAACTCGCGGACGCGGTCGATGTTGACGATTGTGGAGCGGTGTATGCGCAGGAATTTTTTCGGGTCGAGCTGAGCTTCGAGGCTGCCGATTGCCTCGCGCAAAAGATACGACTCGCGCCCCGAGTGCAGGCGCACGTACTTGCCCTCGGCTTCAACCCAGTCGATCTCCTCGGTCTTGAGGAAGAAGGCGCGACCGCCCGCTTTGATCATCAGGCGTTCGAGGTGGCTCGTCGTGCGCGCACGCAACTCTTCGAGCAGCGCGAGCGTGCGCTCGGTCAACTCCGTGTCGCGCCCCTGTGCGAGGCGCGACTTGACGCGTGTGAGCGCGGTCGCGAAGCGGCGACGGTCGAAGGGCTTCAAGAGGTAGTCAACCGCCGAGACTTCAAAGGCGCGCAGGGCATAACTGTCGTAAGCCGTGACGAAGACGACGAGCGGCAGGTGCGCGCCGTCGAGACGCGCGAGCACGTCGAAGCCGTCAAGCTCCGGCATCTGTACGTCGAGGAAGATGAGATCGGGCGCGTGCGTGTTGACGGCGGCGATTGCCTCGTAGCCATCGGCGCACTCGCCGACGGTTTCGACCTCCGGATCGCGCGCGAGAAGCTTGCGGATGCGACGGCGTGCGAGCGGCTCGTCGTCCACGACAAGGGCGCGAATCTTTCGTCCCTCGCTCACGCAGAGACCTCCGCGCGCGCGTCCGTCGAGACGCTTGCGCTGTTGTCTGTCGCATCGTCTGGCGTGGAGTTGTCCGGCGCGGCGGCGACCGGCGCGTGCGGCTGAGCTGCGGCGAATGGCAACTCAATCGTGACTTCGAGCCCGCCCTCGCGTGCGTCTGCGAGTTGGAAGCGTTGCCGCGCGCCGTACATTCTTTCAAGTCGCGCGCGCGTGAGCGCGAAGCCGAGACCGTGGGGGGCGGTTTGAGGCGCGTCGCCGAACGCTTGCAGTCCGGGTCCGTTGTCTTTCACTCGTAATCGCAAAGTCTCGCCGTCGCGTCGTGCGCCGATCTCGATCAAGCCGGAGCCTCTGCGCGCGACGATGCCGTGGCGGATGGCGTTCTCGACGAGCGGCTGAAGAATGAGATTGGGAACGCGCGCGTCGAGCGTGTCGGGCGCGATCCGCAGGCGCACTTCGAGGCGATCTTGAAAGCGCACGCGCTCGATCTCTAAATAGCAGCGCAAGAATTCCAACTCCTCTTGCAGCGTCACCTCTTGCGCGCCGGAGTTCTCCAACGTGAGGCGCAGGAAATCGCCGAGACGCGCGAGCATCTCGTCGGCGGCGTTCGTGTCTTCGTCGAGCAGCGTGGAGATGGAGTTGAGCGTGTTGAAGAGAAAGTGCGGCTGAAGCTGCGACTTCAAGGCTTGGAGCTGCGCCTGCGTCACTTCGAGTTGCGCCTGCGCGAGTTCGGCTTCGAGGCGCGAGATTTTTAGCTCTTCTTGCTGGTGTCGCCGGTAGTAGTTGATGGCGTAGGCGACGAGCAGCACGGTCGCATAGCTCATGAAGCCGGTTTGCAGGTTGAAGAAGAAGAGGAAGTTGAAGACCGTCGAGAGCGAGGCGAGTTGGCGATAGACGGCGACGTGCAGGAGCCAGCCCGCGAGCAGATAGACGGCGCGGTGCGCGAGCGAGAGCACGACACACGCGCAGATGTGGACGACCGTATTGCGTGCGAGGCGTTTGCGTTCGAGCGGAAAGCGCCGAGTCAGTTGAAAGACGACGGGCGAGAGCGCAGCCCACAGAAACCAGTAGGGCAGCTCCCAGACGAGCATCTCGCGGAGCGTCGGCGGCTGGCGGAAGATGGCGACGTAGTGATCTGAGAAGAGGTAGTAGTTGAGCGTGAAGGTAAGTCCGATGAGCGTCCACCCGACAAGGACGAAAACCCACAAACGCCAG
>JAVXVR010000178.1:0-4889 GCA_032230165.1 Acidobacteriota bacterium
TGCCCTACTTACCTGAACGCTGGATAGGCAAAGACAACTTCGCGCAACTCGCGTGCATGTTCAAGGCGACTTCGCGGCGCGGCACTTTCACCGACTCGGACATAGAGCTATACAAAGACGCGCTCAAGCGGCGCGGCTCTGCGGGCGACGTGACCGCGTTGACCGCCGCGATCAACTATTACCGCGCGAATGTGTTCCCGCTTCTGACCGAGCGCGTGAACGGCGGCGCACGCGCGTTCGTCCATGTACCGACGCTCTTCATCTACGGCGAGCGTGATGCGTTCGTCGTGCCTGAGACTGTGCGCGACGTGCGCTCATACGTCGCCGCGCCGTTTCGCGAAGTGCGGCTCGCGCGCGCGGGTCACTGGGTGCAGCAGGAGTACCCGAACGAGGTGAGCGCCGCGCTACTCGGTTTTCTAAACGAAGGCGACGCGAACACGGGCGACGCTAAAGCCGGCGACTGAGATCGCGCGTCGCCGCGCCCTCTTACGCCGTCACGTTCTCTTGTGAACATGGGCGTGCGCGAGTTTGTTTGTGATGGAAGAAGAGAAGCCTGTCATCTACGCGGTCGAGGGCGCGGTCGCGCTCGTCACGCTGAACCGACCCGAAAAGCGTAACGCGCTGAACGACGCGGTCGTCTCCGGCTTGAAGGACGCCCTTCGCGCGGCGGACGCAGACGACCGCGTGCGCGTCTGCGTCTTGACGGGCGCGGGGGCGGACTTCTGCTCCGGCGCAGACCTCTCCGCGCTGCAAAAAATCTCGGAAGCCTCAGTTGATGAGAACCTGGAAGACGCGCGCACGCTCGCGGAGCTGTTCGCGCTCATACGCCGCGTGCGCGTCCCAGTGGTGGCGGCGGTGCGCGGGCGCGCGCTCGCGGGCGGATGCGGGCTTGCGACCGCATGCGACATCGTGCTCGCCGCGCGCACGGCGCGCTTCGGCTACCCGGAGGTCAAGATCGGGTTTGTGCCCGCGATGGTCATGGCGATCTTGCGCCGCAACGTCTCTGAAAAGCGCGCCTTCGAGCTGGCGACGCGCGGCGCGGAGATCGGCGCGGACGAGGCGGAGCGCGTCGGGCTCATCAACCGGGTTTTCGATGACGATGTGTTTGAGACGGAAGTGGAAACCTACGTCGCCGCCTTCGAGCGCGTGAGCCGTTCGGCGGTTATGCTCACCAAGCGTCTGCTCTACCAGATGGACGGCTTGACCTTCGACGACGCGCTTGAGTCAGGCGTCGAGGTCAACGCCATCGCCCGCATGACCGACGACTGCCAGCGCGGCATCGCGCGTTTCCTCAAGCAGGATTAGTCGCAATTAAGAAGGGCGTGGTCGCGAAACCGTACCCGCCCGCGCACACGCCGCGTTAAAGAGCTGACGCTAAAAAAAGTTCCGCCGCCCGGTCGCATCTGATCTATAATCGCCCCGCTTAACAGTCTCCCACAGACGCGCCGACACTTAATTCTCCCGATTTCTCTAGCCGGACGCGCTTCCGGCTCGTACCCGCATTCGTCAGTTCAGCCTCGCGAGCCCTCGCAAACGTTCAAGCCGGGAATTCTCGCCCGTCGCCCGCTCTCACACGCGGGTCGCGCGCGTGCCAACTTTCCGAAGTGGAGGAGAAAACTCATGGCAAGAAGATTTGTGAGTCTGTCGCTCACTCTCGCGCTGCTCGTCTGCGCCTGGGCGACGCCTGTGGGCGCGCAGAGCGCCGCGCGCGCGACCATCGTCGGCACGGTGGTTGATCCGAACGGCTCGGTCGTGGCGGGCGCGACCGTGACGGCGAAGAACACGGAGACGGGCATCGAGCGCACGACGACGACCTCCTCCGAAGGACTCTACACGTTCGAGAATCTGCCGCCCGGCATCTACGACGTGCGCGTCGAGGGGCAGGGTTTCGCGCAGGCTATAGCCTCCGCCGTCAAGCTACAGGTCGGCGAGCGGCGCGACGTGAACTTCAACATGAAGGTCGCGGGCGCGGCGGTCAACGTCATCGTCTCGTCCGAAGTGCCGATCATCGAAACGACGAAGACGGACGTTTCCACGGTCGTCACAGACAAACAGGTGGCGACCTTGCCGACGACGACGAGTTTTAACGGCATCGGCGGCGTGGCAAACGATTACGCCGGACTCGCCGTCACCGCGCCCGGTGTGAAGTACGACACGACCGGCGTCTCCAGCGATCTGATCGGACCCGGCGCGGTCAACGATCGCGGCATACAGGTCAACGTTGACGGCGGCAACATCTCCGATCAAGTCGTCTCAACGCGCGACGCGCTCGGCGCTTCGGTCGAAGAGGTCAAAGAGTTTCAGGTCTTGACGAACAACTACAACGCCGAGCACGGGCAGGCGGGCGGCGTCATCCTAAACGTCGTCACCAAGTCGGGAACGAATGAGTTTCACGGCGACGGGCACTACTACACGCGCGGGCGCAACCTCGCCGCCTCGAACTTCTTCTACAACCTGAGCCCCGACGCCGCATTCCGGCGCGCGCCGTTCCACAAGTTCGAGGGCGGCGGCACGGCGGGCGGTCCCATCATCAAGAACCGCACCTTCTGGTTCGTCGCCTACGAGCAGGTCAGGCAGGGCGTGCCGCTCACGCTCGTCCCGCCGACGGGGACAATCACCGTGCAGCAGCCGACGAAGGAGCTGCTCTACTCCGGCAAGATCGATCACCAGTTCACGAAGAACAACTTCCTGACCGCGCGCTACAACGTGCAGCGCGATCTCTCCGACAATCTGCTCGTGCAGATCGCGCCGATCCTCACGCCGGAGTCGCTCGTCTCCTCCGTCATCCACGACAACACATTCAACATCTCCGACACCTGGACGGCGACCTCGAACACGGTCAACGAGTTCCGCTTCTTCTGGCACCGCTTCCTGTCGCAGACGCCGACGAAGAGCACCCTGCCCGGCTTGGAGGGTCCGAACTTCTACCACGGCGCGGCATTCTGCTGCCCGCAGGGCGGTCTGCAAAAACGCTACCAGTTCGTCGATAACCTCTCCTGGTCGCACGGCGCGCACAACTTCAAGGGCGGCGTCAACATCAGCCACTTCCCATACTTCTCTCTCTTCACGCAGATCGCGCGCGGGCTCTACGACTACGACAACCCGGAGCCGAACCGTGGTCCCGCGACCGGCTTCAGCATCGGCATCGGTCCCGCGCAGGTCAACGCCACAGACAACATCTATGGCTTCTACGTGCAAGACACCTGGAAGCTGAGATCGAACGTGACCTTGAACTACGGTCTGCGCTACGACTTTGAGGACGGCGCGTTCACCGGCGGCACGAAGCCGGGCGCGAGCGGCTGCTTGCAGGGCAACGGGATCATCCCCGCCTGCTCCGGCGACAAGAACAACTTTCAGCCGCGCATCGGCGTGGCGTGGAGTCCGCACTTCAACAGCGGCTTCTTCCACACGCTCTTCGGCGCGCCGGACAAGACATTGATCCGTCTCTCCTTCGCGGAGATCACGCAGCTCGCTTACCTCAACATCTCGCTCGACTCTTTGAACTTCGACGGTGTGAACCTGCTCACCGTCGCCTCGGACGATCCGGCTGTCTTGGCGTTCGCGCCGAATCTGCCGCCTGCGAGCGTGCTTGAGAGTCTGCGCCCGGCGGGCTTCTTCGGTCGCGTCCGCCCGATCTCGCCCGATCTCAAAAACCCTGAGACGCGCAACGTCAATCTCACCGTGAGTCGGCAGTTAGCCGATAGGCTCGTGATGGACGTGGGCTACCTCGGCGTCTTCGGCTACGGGCTCTTCGGCGAGCGCGACACGAACTACCCCATCATCCACCCAGACCCGGCGCACCCCGGCTTCTTCTACATGACCGCGCGACCCGACCCGCGCTTTACCGCCGTGCGCACGAATGAGAACACGCGCACGTCCTCGTATCACGGCGGCTTCATCAGCTTCACGCAGCGCCTCTCGCACCACGTGCAGGGGCAGGCGAGCTACACGCTCTCGAAGCTGCTGACTTCGACCGAAGACTTCTTCGGTCTCTCCGAGCCCGCCGACCCGCGCGACATCCGCGCCGAGCGCGCGCGCGCCTCGAACGACGTGCGCCATCAGGCGAACATGGGTCTTGTCTTCGACACGGAGAAGTGGATTGACAGCGGCTTCGCGCGTCATTTACTTAACAACTGGAACATCGGCGTCATCGGTCGCCTCGAATCAGGTCGCCCGTATCCGGTCTCGACCGGCGACGGTCCTTTCTCCGGCTCGACCTTCTTCGGCGCGGGCAACGAGACCGTCCAACGCCCGAACGTGTTGCCCGACGGCACGCTCTCAACCGTCAACATCGCCGGACGCGGCGGCAACCTCTTGATCAGTCAAGCGGGTCATGCCGTCTGTCCCGCTTGCCCGCAGACCACCTTCCTCGCTCCGGCGGGCGCATCCGGTTCGGGTCCGCGCGACAGTTTGACGGGAGCGCCCGTTGACTTCCAGTTCCTCAACGGCAACCTTGATCGCAACTCCGGTCAGACCGATCCGTTCTACCGCTTCGATCTGTCGTTCATCAAAGCGTTCCCGATCCGCGAGCAGATGCGCGTCGAGTTCAAGGTGGACATCTTCAACATCTTGAACCGCGCCAACTTCCTGCTCTTCAACGGCAACCCGAACTTAAACGCGCTCTCCGTCTCGACCGACCCGAACTGCCGCTCGTGCCTGAATGCAACGAACGGTCGCTACATCGGCGCAGATGGACGGGTGCTGCACATTCAAGACCTGCGCAACGGTCGCCTCGATCAAGACCTGCAAAGACCGACCTTCAACGGCTTGGGCAACCCGACGGGGACTGATCTGCCGCGCACGATCCAACTCTCCGCGCGCTTCCGTTGGTGACAACACGCCACTGACCGCGCGCACACTTTCGCACCAGAGAAAGGGGCGGGCTTCAC
>JAVXVR010000179.1:0-11158 GCA_032230165.1 Acidobacteriota bacterium
CATTCAACTTGGCGATGGACGAGATCGATGACGTGGTTCGGCTCCGTGATACCGTGACCCTCGCGCGGGAAGCGGACGAAGGTGACTTCGACGCCGCGCTTCTTGAGCGCACGGTAATACTCCTCCGCCTGCTGGATGGGGACGCGGCGATCCTGTTCGCCGTGTGTGATCATGATCGGCGTCTTGACGCGCTCGACGTAGCGGATCGGCGACCAACGCTCGTACATCTCGCGTGCCGTCCAGGGCGTGCCGCCGAAACCGTACTCCATCAAGCCCGGAATGTCCGACTGTCCGAAGAAGCTGAACCAGTCGCTGATCCCTGCGTGACCGATTGCCACCTTGAAGCGATCCGTCTGCGTGATCGTCCAGAACGTCATGAAGCCGCCGTAAGAGCCGCCCATCACGGCGAGACGATTCTCGTCGGCGACACCGCGCTTAATCACTTCGTCAACGCCCGCCATGATGTCTTGAAAATCTTTCCCGCCCCAATCCTTCAGGTTCGCAGTCGTGAACTTGTTGCCGTAGCCGACGGAGCCGCGCGGGTTCGGCATCAGGACAGCGTAGCCGCGCCCCGCGAAGATTTGCGCGCGCGACTCGAAGCCGTAGGAGAAGCGCGCGTAGGGTCCGCCGTGGATTTGCAGGATCATCGGCGCGCGCGTGCCCTGCGCGTAAGCAACCGGCTTAATAAGCATACCCTCGATGTCGAGACCATCCGCGCCTTTCCAGCGCATGACCTCAATGTCGCCAAGCGCGAAGTTTTTGATCTGCGGGTTGAAGTCAGTCAGCTTCTTCGACTGCTGACCCGTGCTCGACGCGACGTAGAGATCGCGCGGCAACTTCGCGTCCTCGAAGAGGAACGCGAGCCGGCGACCGTCCGGGGAGAGATCGATGCCCGTGTAGCCAGCCGGACTCTCGAAGATAGACGTGGGCTTACCGCCCGCCACCGGCACGCGCAGCAGTTGACCGTACACGCCGACCGTGCCGCCGACGTACAGGGCTTGCCCATCGGGCGACCAGTCGGGCGCGCTCGCGACCGACTCGTTGTAGTCGGCGGTCAGGTTGCGCGGCGCGCCACCATCCACGGAGACGAGCATGAGATCGCTCTTGCTCGCCCATGACACGGGATCGGCTTCGGCGTTATAGGCGATCCACTTGCCATCGGGCGAGAAGCGCGGCGCGGAGTCGGGTCCCGGACTCGTCGTGATCTGACGCGGCTTAACATTCGGCGCGGCGACGTAGATGTCCGCGTTGCGATCCTCGGCAATGTCCGTCCAGCTCGACTCCTGCGCGCCCGCGCGACTCGACGTGTAAGCTATCAGATCGCCCTGCGGCGACCACTGCGGGTCTGCGACGGTGAACGAGCCTTCCGTGACGCGCTTCTTCTCTTTCGTCTCACGATTGATCGTCCAGAGATGCGAATAGATGAAATCAGAATCGACGACGATAGCATCGAACTTCTCGCGCCGGCGTTTGTCGCGCTCCGCTTTGTCCTGCGGCGTGTCGCGCACGACATATGCGAGTTGCCGCCCGTCGTGCGACCAGCAGAACTGCGCGACGCCAGCTTCCTCGTCCGTCAGCTTCTCCGCCTCGCCGCCCGCGACGGGGATGATCCAGATTTGGTTGCGACCACCCGCGGCTGGTGCGCCCGGCGTTGCCGCCGCCCCGGCTTGGGGCGTGTCGCGGTTGGCGAGGAAGGCGATGCGCATCGAGTCGGGCGACCAGCGCGGCTGCGACTCGCCGCGCTCGCCGTTCGTCAATTTAACGGGCTCGCCGCCCGCAGACGAGACGACGTAGATGTGTGAATCGCGCCTGTCGTCTTTGCGATTCCACTCCGTGACGGTGAAGGCGATCCACTTGCCGTCGGGCGACCATTGCGGCGCGCCCACGTCGCGGATCGCGAGCGCGTCTTCAATCGTCATCATTTTGCCGCCCTGCGCGAAGGCGAGCGCGCACATCGCGATGAGCAGCGCGAGGATCAGTGTGATTCGTTTCATCGCCGTGTTACCTCTTCAGGTGTTTATCGAAAAAATCAGCCGAGGCGTGGTAAGCCTGGAGCCAGTGATCGTGGCGGAGGAAGTCGTGCACCTCGTCGGGGAAGACGAGTTGCTCGAACTCGACATTGAGATCGCGCAGGCGGCGCACGAGCATGACTGTCTGACTGAACGCGACGTTGCGGTCGTCGTCGCCGTGGATAAGCAAGACGGGCGACTTCCACTTCTCGACCGACGCAATAGGCGACGACTCGCGACCGAGTTGCGCGAGAGAGCCAGTCGCCCACGGCGCGCCGCCGACACGCTGCGACCAATCGTGCACGCCGTGAAAGTCCACGCCCGCCGCGAAGATGTCTGAGTTGCGCGCAAGCCCCATCGCGGTGAGGAAACCGCCGTAAGAGCCGCCCCAGAGACCGATCCGTTTATCGTCAACTTCGGGAAGAGAGCGCAGGTACTTCGCGCCCGCCAACACGTCTTGATACTCGCTCGCGCCGCGCGGTCCGCGCTTGGGCGCTTCGCGGAAGGCGCGACCGTAGCCGATGCCGCTGCGGTAGTTGACCGACAACACCTCGTAGCCCCGGCTCGCAAGATACTGATTCATCGCGTAGGAGTTGTGGTAGTAGTAAAGGTAGTGCCAGCCGAGAAGCATCTGGCGTATGGGTCCGCCGTGCGTGAAGATAAGCGCGGGGACTTTGCCGGAGACGTTACGTGGTCGGAAGAGCTGACCGTGAATCTCCATCCCGTCCGCCGCTTTGAAGACGACCTGTTCGGGCACGACGAGCTGCGCCGCAGGGAAATCACGCGGCAGAGCCTGCGGCGCGAGCTGTCGCATTCCCGTGCCGTCCGACGATGCGATGAACGGCAGGAATGGATCGCGCGCCGTCGAATGGAAGAACGCGAGCTGTCGCCCGCCGCCGAGGACGACCGGATACATTTCTATTCCATCGCCGCCCGTCAACTGCCGCACCTCCCCGCCCGCCGCGGACACGCTGAAGAGGTGGCGTCGGTCAACGTCGCCCTTGTTCGACGAGAAGATGAGCGTCGTCTTGTCGGGCGTGGCTGTGACGTTTTCGACTTCGTAGTCGCCGGGCGTGAGAAGCGTCGCGTCGCCGCCCGTCGCGGGGATCGAGTAGAGATGTTGCCAGCCGTCTTTCTCCGAAGCGAAGACGAGACGGTCGCCCGCCGCCCACTCAAGCGAAGTGCCGCCGCCGGAGAACGACTCCAACCACGTCGCGCCTGACTTCCAAATCTCTAGCCCCTCACCCGTCGTCGCGTCAACGACCCAGATTGACCACGGCTGGACGCGCTCGCGCTCCACCGTCTGCGTATCCGTCACGTTGTAGAGGCGTATGAAGGCGACGCGCCGCCCGTCGGCAGACCAGCGCGGCGAGATGTCGCGATCCACGCTCGCCTGAATGAGTCTTATGCGGCCCGCGCGCGGCTCGTAGATGGAGATGAAGGCGTGGTCGCCGCGCGCGCTGCTGAAGACGAGGCGCGTGCCGTCGGGCGACCACTCGGCTCCGTTCACGCCGCCGCGCATCTCGAACATCTTTCGCTCTTTGCCACCGGCGACGGGCGTGCTCCACAGATGATCCTCGCGGCTGTAGATGACAGCATCGCCCGCCTGTGTGAAGAAGGGTGCGCTCCCCTCGCCGATACGCGCCGTCGCGCCCGTGCGCGTGTCCGCAACCCAGACCTCTTGCTTCGCGCCCGCAGGATCGCTCGTCGGGTTCGGCACTTCGCCCGCCTGATTCTTGTCCTGCCCGCGCGTGTAGGCGACGTAGCGAGCGTCCATGGAGAAGGTCAGCTCGCCGATCTCCTGTCCGTCGTCCTGCGCGTAGCGCGTGAGCTGTCGCCCACGCCAAGCGGGAGTTTCGGCGATCCAGACGTTACGCCGCCCCTCGGCATCGAAAACCCACGCGAGACGGTCGCCCTGCTTCGAGGCGACGGGCTCGGAGGGGAAAGGCGAACTCAAGACCTGTTCGAGCGTGAAGCCTTGCGCGCGCGCGTGCGGTGCGGCGCAGTAGAGGCAGGCGAACGCGAGCAGCAATCGGCAAGCGATCCGGCGAGAGATAGGCATACTGTCCTCCGGTTAACGGGGAAGGCTTCGTCGTGATAAGAGCTAGATTTATAACCTAACGTGTGCGGAAAAGACTAGCAAAACTTTCCGCGCCGCGCACGCACGCAGCGCCCGACTTTTTCGACCACGCGTTTGGCACATTAACTGTGTCGCTTGATCACGCTAGCATAAAATTTTTCGAATAGAGACATTCGACCAAAATCATCTACCACGCCGCGCGCGAGGACGAAAATGGGCGCGCCACTTGTGATAGTGGCGCGCCCATTTCGGCTACGGCGGGCTGAGGAGAAGACCCGCGCGAGTTTGAGTTGTGGCTTACGGCAGCGCCTCGATGCTGATGAAGAAGCGGAAGCTCCCAGTCCCTTGGATGCCGAGCAGGAAGTGAACGTTGATCGCCGCGCCCGGCGCGAGCGGCGTCGCGAGCGTGACCGTCCCGGCGGAGAGCGTCGAGTTGAAGCCGCCACCGTTCGGCTGATTATTCGGCGCTCCAGCCTCTTCGAGCGTCGTCCCATGCACGGTCACCGTGCAGGGCGTGGCACCGCCGGGGCACGTCCCCGGGTCGTTGACCCCGCTGACGATCACGTCACCCGAGGTACGCGCACGCAGGTCGGCGATGCCCGGAGAAGACGGGAAGGTCGTGATGTCCACGATGCGGAAGCGCAGCCGCGTGACGTTCGAGCCTGTGTGGTTCGTGAAGCGGCGGCGGGTGTCGAGCGTGCCGAAGGTCGAGTTGTTAGCCGGGTCTGACGTGAAGTTGCGCACTCGGTTGGGGGGCGCGGCGCTCGACGTGGTGGCGTCGAGCAGCGACGCCTTTATCAGCGAGAAGCGCTGGATCGGGCTCGACAGGTTCTCGGGTCCCGGCGCGCCGAGATGCACCCCCGCCCCGGCGTCTATCCCGTTGGATTCAACGAAGAGGAAGTCTGCGGCGTTGTTGTTCGTGTCCTTCGGCAAGCCCGTGACGAGGTCGCGGTAGAAGGAGTAGTTGGTCGTAGAACTGCCGACGCTGAGCGCCGGGTAGCCCGTGCCCTCTTTGTAGAGCGTGTTCGCCTCCGAGGTCGAGCCGACGGCGTCGAGCCGGTTGGGGAGCGTGAAGTTCGCCGGGTTCGCCGTGTTGAAGAGCGCGATGCCGGCGTTGTCGGCGATGTTTGTCGTGTAAGTGGCGTCGCCCGTCGCGGTCGTGCCGTTACCGGCAGGGTAGGTGGAGAGCGAGTAGCCAACCGAGTTGGTGCCGAGGTAGTGCCCGCGCGCCGGGATGACAGTGCCGTTCGGGATGGTGAAGCGCGCGATGCCGTCAGAGGCGGCGAGCGCGTAACCAGCCGAGCCGTCAAAGGCGTTGACGGTTACGTCCAAGTCTCCGTTGTTGTAGATTTCGACGAACTCGTCGCTGGCGCCGCTCGACCCGCGCAGGCGAAACTCGCTGATGAGGAGCGGCGTGGCGGGCGGCGCGATCACGTTGTACTGGAAGTTGGTTGCGTCGGACGAATTGGTGGCGGAGAAGCAGCCGTTGCATGTGCCGGAGTTGCCGAAGACTTCGGGTCCGCAGGAATTAGGATTGCCGGACGTGCATACGAACTGCGAGCTGACGATGTATCTGACGGTCGTGCCCGCGGGCTGCGGCGGGATCGTTCCCGTCGTGACATCCACGACCTGACAGCTTTGCGTCTGGTCGGCGTAGGTGCAGGTGTATGACGCGGTTGATACCTGCGTCGTGTTCGACACGCCGCAGGGCGTGCCGTTGGGTTGTGTCACGTTGCCGACCGCGCCGAACGAGCCGCAAGGCTGCGAGCCGTCGGTCGTATAATAGACCCGCGCGGCGTTGGTGAAGAACTGAAATTCGATTTTGAAATGGAGTGTGTAAGTCTCAGGTGAAAAAATCTGGAAGCCCGCCGAGCCACTGCGGTCTGTGTTCTCCACAAACCTGCCGCACGCAGTGTCCGTCGCGCCGCTCGGGCAAGTCGGCGTCGCGACGAAGTTGTTCGTCAGCTCGTGATAGACGAAGTTCGCCGTCGCCACCGACGTAGGGCTCTGCTTGGAGATTCCACCCTTGTTAGAGATGAGAACTTTGGTGTGCGCCGTGCCCTTCGACTTCTTGAAGGCGGAAGTGCTCCCGCTATCATTCGCCTGAGCGGCGGCATGTGCGACGAAGGCGACGAGTAGCAGAGCTAAAGCCGCCGCGAATCTTTTCGCGTAAGAAGCCGGAAGCGAGACCGACGCCGCGCGAGAACTCATCCGCTTAAGCATTAGAATTTTCTCCTCAAGGCAGGTAAGTTTCAGCCCGTGAAGCACGGGAATGGACGGCACAACGAGCGGGGGAGGGATTTTGCGGTCGTTAAGTACGAATGATCTGCCAATTTCAAGCGTCGCTTCAGCAAGCTATCACTGCGCGCCCAGCCCGTCAATCGTTATTACGTTTTACGCGCGGGCGCGAGACGGCGGATTGTCGTCGTCGCTCGCGGATGAGCTAGGGCGCGAAGTTGAAGGTGACGAAGCCCGTGACGCGCGCGGGCTGACCGTTGATGACTGTCTGCCGGAATCTCCAACGCCGCGCCGCGTCCTCTGCCGCGCGACGCAACATTTCGGGTCCATCGGAGCGCTGCACGGCGGCGACCTCGCCCTTCTCATCCACCAATAGATAGACCGTCACTTTGCCGCCGATGCGCGCCGCACGCGCCGCCGCCGGATAGCCGGGCGCAATGGTCTGCGCCGCGCGCGAGATGAGCGATCCAACTTCGACCGCTACTGCTTCGCCCGCCGGGTTCGACGCGGGAGTCTGCGTCTGTCCCGCGTTTGGCGCACTCGCGTGCGCGCCCTCCTGCTGTGCGCGTTGCGCCGTGGCAGTCCCGTTCGTGCTCGCGGGTGCGCCCGCCGTCGGTGTGTTCGTTGTCGGCGCGTTCGTCGTCGTCGCGGGCGTGGGCTCCGGCACAGCCTGTGTGACGCCAAGCGCGGGCTGCGTCGGCGCGGGCTTCTGCGTGACCACGAGCGCAGGAGACGGCGCGCCGCGCTCGACGCCCGTGAGTTTCTGTCGCACGTCCGCCACCTCGCGCTGCCACTGCGCGCGCTCCGAGTCGTTGCGTGCCAGGAGCACGCGCGCGCTCGAAGCATTTTCGAGAAGCGCCGCCGCGTCGATGCCGTGCGTGCTCTCGTCGCGCAACTGTCGTCCCTGCTCAACGACGTGCTCGATCAGTTTCCGCAGGCGGTCGAGGTGCGCGACCGCTTCCGGGGGCAAGCTCTGATCGGAAGCGTCCAGACCGAAGGCACGATAGCGGTCGAGCTGAGAGCGCACGCCGTTGATCGTCCGTCCGGCAAGCAGGTAGTAGCTACGCGTGGCGGCTTCGTTCTGCTGAGCGCGCGCGCGGAAAGCGTCGTTGAGGAGGTTCTCGGCGTAGGCATAGTCCGACTGCTCGAAGTAAATCCCCATCAACAGCACGAGCGTGATCTCTCTGGTTGATTCGTCGGTCGGGGCATTGCGTAGCGACTCAAGCTCGCTGCGCGCCGCAGGGAGGTTACCCGCCGCCGCGAGCGCGCGTGCGCGCACGATGCGACGCTGAATCGAATCCGGATCGGTGGCTTGCGACGGCGCGCTTTGCGCCGACACCGACGCGACGAGTGCCGCGAGGAAGCTCAAGGTGAGGACGGCTGCAAATAAATGACGCGGATGATGGCGACTTCCCTTCACTGATCGAAACTCCGTTGATGAATTGCGCGTGACAAGAGACACACGAGGAAAGCGAGTTGGAAGGATTATCACCCCCGCGTCGGACGCGATCAACCCCGGCGGGTATTCTTGCGCGCGGGCTTGCGACCCCGACCCGCCTTCTTCGCTCCCGCCCCGGCGTCAGGCGCGGCGTCGATAGCAGTCGCACCGGGCGCGAGGCTGCGTGAGACGCGCTCGCGCCACACGCGCGCCTCGCGCTTGATCGTCTCCTCGTCGAGCGTCAAGAGCTTGCGGTCGCGCATCAGGATGCGCCCCTCGACGACGACTGTGCGCACGTCCGAAGCCTTCGTCGCATAGACAAGCTGCGAATAGACGTTATAAAGCGGCACCTGATTGAGATCGTCCATGTCCACGACGATGAGATCGGCGCGCTTCCCCTCTTCGAGCGATCCCGTTTCGCGCTCCATGTGCAGGGCGCGCGCGCCGCGAATGGTGGCCATCTCCAAGGCTTCTATCGCGGTGACGACTTTCGGATCACCGCTCGTCAGCTTGTGCAGCTTCGCCGCCGTGTCCATCTCTTCCCACATCGAGAGATCGTTGTTCGACGCCGCGCCGTCCGTGCCCAAGCCGAGCGCCATATCAACCTTCAAGAATTGCGGCACGGGCGCGACGCCCGAAGCCAGCTTCATGTTCGACTGCGGGTTGTGCACCACGCCGACGCCCAGACGCTTGAGCACGCCGATCTCTTCGTCGGTCACATGAACGACGTGCGCCGCGATCACTTTGTCCGACAAGAAGCCGATCCGTGCCAAGTAATCGACTGGCGATGCGCCGTGATCGCGCGTGATGTCTTCGACCTCCTTGCGCGTCTCCGCGACATGGATGACGACGGGCGCGCCGGTGCGCTGCGAGAAGGCGCGTATCTCTTTCAAATGATCTTCGGAGACGGTGTAGGGCGCGTGCGGCGCGATGGCGGGCGTGATGAGCTTGTTGCCCTTCCACTTCGCGACGAATTTTTCGGCATAAGCCATTGCCTGCTCGTGCGTCTTGTTGTCGGCGACGGGAAAGTCTATGACTGTCTCGCCGAGCACGCCTCTCACGCCTGCGCGCACGGTCTCTTCGGCGATAGCGCTCTCGAAGTAGTACATGTCGCAGTAGGTCGTCGTGCCGCCGCGGATCATCTCGGCTAAGCCGAGGCGCGTGCCCGCGCGGACAAACTCCTCGTTGACGTTCTTCGCCTCCGCCGGAAAAATGTATTTCGTCAGCCACTCATTCAAATCGAGATCGTCGGCGAGCCCGCGAAAGAGCGTCATCGGCACATGCGTGTGACCGTTGACGAGACCCGGCATGACGACGCGACCCGTAGCGTCGATCACTTCGCGCGCGGAAAAGCGTCGCTCCACGTCGGCGCGCTTGCCAACCGCGACGATGCGCCCGCCGAGGACAGCGACCGCGCCGTCTTCGATAACGCGCCGCTCGCCGTCCATCGTGACGACCGTCCCGCCGCGCACGATGAGATCAGTCAACTTCGGCGCGGCGGCTTTGGCTTCGACAGTTGTGGGCATGAGCTGTGCGGCGACGAGAAGCAGGGCGGCGATGAATCGCATCGCGAAGGTGAATGACTTCATGATGTTTTGACTCGGTTAATGATCAGGCTTGATCGCTCTCGGTAGCCTCTTCTAAGAACTTGGCGTCGAAGGGGCGCGGGAGCAGATACGACATCTGCATGGTTTCAGTGTCGCCCCGCATGTTCGCAAGCACGACGGGGATGTCGCCGCAAAACTCCCAGATGATCTGCCGGCACGCGCCGCACGGCGGTGTCAGCCTCTCTGTGTCGGCGACGACCGCGATGCGCTTGAACCTGCGCGCGCCCTCCGAGAGCGCCTTCCAGATCGTGACGCGCTCGGCGCACATCGTCAGCTCGTAAGCCGAACTCTCAATATTGCAGCCCGTATAGATCGTCCCGTCCTCGGCTTCCAAAGCCGCGCCGACGCAGAACTTGGAGAACTGCGCGAGCGCGCAGTCGCGCGCCGCGGTCGCCGCCTCGATGATTTCAGTCTCAACCTTTGTGCTCAAAAAATGCCTCTTCCCTTCTGCTCAAATTTGCCTCGCCGCGCCGCACGCGCTCCTCGGCGAGTCGCTCGCGTATCTTCCCGCTCAGTAGATCGATGCTCACCTGATTGTGCCCGCCTTCGGGGATGATCACGTCGGCGAAACGCTTCGAAGGCTCGACGAACTGCTGGTGCATCGGACGCACCGACGCGAGGTACTGTTCGATGACCGAGTCCATCGTGCGCCCGCGTTCGACCATGTCGCGTCGCAATCTTCGGATGAAGCGTATGTCGTCCGGGGTGTCCACGAAAACTTTCACGTCCATCTCAGTGAGCAAGCGCGGCTCGGCGAAGATGAGGATGCCTTCGAGGATCGTGATGAGCTTCGGCTCAAGCTGTAAAGTTTCACTGCGCCGCGCGTGGTTCTTGAAGTCGTAGATGGGCAACTCGACCGTCGCGCCCGCCCGGAGCGCGCGGACGTGCTCGACGAGCAGATCGTTATCAATGGCATCCGGGTGATCGAAGTTGACCTTGCGGCGGTAGTCGAGCGGCATCCGGTCGAGGTCGCGGTAGTACGAATCCTGCTGGATGAACGCCACCTCGTGCGCGCCCACCGCCTGCAAGATGCGGTTCGCCACCGTCGTCTTCCCCGAACCCGTCCCGCCACAGATGCCGATGATCATAAACGTCGTCTGTCGCCTGCCGACCGATGCTCGATTAGCAACAAAGCTTGAGCCCCGCCATTAAAACTCATCCCCATCTGCTCAGAAACTCAACCGAGTCTCGCATGTGTTCGGCTGGCTTCGTGCCGACGAGTCTGAGCAAACGGCGCATCAACTCGCCGACGTTGTAGCGTTGCTGCTGTGCAAGAATGATTCCGGCGTGATGTCTGCCGTCAGCGAGGCTCGCCAGATGAAGTTTCATAAAATCTGCCACGTTGAATGAACAGAGAGCCCGACCGTCCGCAGCAGCGAACGCTAGATGCTCGCCATCGGGATAACCGATCAAACCAGCGTCGTGTGCGGTGAGAACGTCAACGCCCCTTAAACGGAGAGCGCGCACTAGATCGCTGTCCATCGCGTCCTCGTCCATGTAAAGCCGAACCCTGATCACGCAACACCCTTAACATACGGACGAAGTTATTGGATAGAGAAAACTACTTTAAGCTCAATCCTCTTCACGCGACATCCCGCTTTTGCAGGTACTCGGCTTCCGCGCGATCATTCTCGGCTTCCTCGGCGACTATCTCGGCATCAATCTCGGTTCGGTTCGCGTGGTAGTAGGCGAGGGCGGCATAGACGCCTGCGGCGTCGAGATGCTCATACTTGCGAACGATCTCATCAGGGCTATGACCGAGTTTGTAGAGAATGGCGATACGATG
>JAVXVR010000247.1:0-7831 GCA_032230165.1 Acidobacteriota bacterium
ATCGCTTGATTGACACTCGCAGTGTCGTTAACTATCTTCTCACCTCAGAACGAGGCGACGCGTTCATCGCCCAGACTCATTCCCCGGTGTGCGCGCACGCATTTCGATCGTCGCTCGGTCAGTGCGAAGCTCAACGGAGGGACTCCATGAAAACTCTAATGCTCCTGCCGCTTCTCTTGATGTTTCTCGCTCCGGGTCAGAATCCTGCCGCGCCGCAGGACGGTTCTTCCGTCGTGGTGCTCCGTTTCAAATGGTCTAAGACTCATCAGGCTGGCGAAAAGGTTGAACCCGCGGACAAAACACCGGCGCGAGAGGTGATCCCGGCGAATAAAAACTTCCAACGAAACGCGAGAGTGAATGATCCAGCGGGAGTGAGAGACCCGAATGCTGACACCATTGACGGGCGCAGCGCCGCGATTGAGAAGAACGTACAGGAATCGCGCACGCCAAAAACCAAACCGGTGGACGGCTTCGCGTATCAGGTGAAAGTAAAAAACGCGAGCACGAAAGTCGTCGAGATCGTGTTCTGGGAATATCAATTCGTCGATCCCGCGAACACGGCGACCGTGGCACGCCGACAGTTCCTGTGCGGCGTCCAGATCAAACCCGACAAAGAGAAAGAGCTACTCGCCTTCAGTTCGTTCGGTCCAACAGACGTGATCAACGTCGGGAGCCTGGCTAACAAATCCGGAGACGCTTTCCGGGAGAACGTCGTGATCAATCGCGTGGAATACACGGACGGGTCGATCTGGCAACGCAAGGACTGGAATGCTGCCGAGATCAAACAAACTTATGCACGCGCCATCGCAACGCCCTGGGGATCGACAGAGATGTGCCGACGCCTCTAAAAGCCCGCGCGTCGCGACCGCCCTCAACGCCACTTAAAAACCGACTTCATCCCGCCTTCGCCGGGCAGCGGCTTGATCGCGCAAGCGACCGAACTGCGCGCCCGGTTTGAGTTGGTGGGTGCTCATCTGAAGTCCTGCATGAGCAGGATGTCCGTGGTCGTCGCGCCGCGTACGACGGCGAGTTGTTTGCCGTCGCGCGACCAGGCGAAATTAGGGATGGAGTCGTTCGCCCACATCGTCAACTGCGTCGGCTTGCCGCCCGCGAGCGGCTGTCGCCAGACGTTCTCCACTCCCGCCGTGGTGATGACGTAGTCGAGTGCTTGCCCGTCGGGCGACCAGGCGACCGGAGCATCCGCCTCCTTCGGTACGTCGAACGTGCGCGCGGGCGCAGCGCCCTCGACCGGCGCGACGACGAGCTTCAGCGGCGCGTTCGACTCCGGCTCCGCGTAGAAGCCCGCGAGCCGATTACCGTCGGGCGTGCTCGGCAGCGACGCGCGGTCGCGCCCCGTGAGGAGCAGACCGCCCCCGTCCTGTAGCCACTCGATGCTGGTGATGTTGCGCCAGCGCGCCGAAGAGACGGGGCGCGACGAGCCGTCGGCGACCGAGAAGCCCTCGACGTTCGTGCAGTACCCGTCTTTGTCCGTGCCTGAGACGACGCACGCGATGAGCCGTCCGTCCGGCGACCACGCGATGCTCTTAAGATAGATCGGCGGCTGATGTGCGACGAGGACGCGCTCGCCGCTCCCGCCCGCCCCGATCTGCGAGCGAATTTCGTAGCGACCCAGACGTGTGCCTGCCGTGAGCGTTACTGTTTGGAGTCGGTGATTAAGATCACGTCCCTGATGATCGTCCCGCGCGCGAAGGCGAGCCAACGACCATCG
Organism: Acidobacteriota bacterium; assembly: GCA_032230165.1. GTDB lineage: Bacteria > Acidobacteriota > Blastocatellia > Pyrinomonadales > Pyrinomonadaceae > JAIVGV01. Next base: position 1,730 of record JAVXVR010000247.1, read on the forward strand.
CGCGAGAGGTCGAAGGAGAAGATCTGTTCGGGGCTGAAGTCGGCTAACTGTTTCGGCGCGCCGCCGTCGAGCGACTGGCTCCAGAGGCTCGACGTTTCCGCGCGCGTGATGAGGTAGATGACGGCGCGCCCGTCCGGCGTCCAGCGCGCGCCGCCGAACGCGCCGGGAGGGAGATCGAAACTCTTGACGGGCGTGCCGCCTTCGGGCGGGAAGACCGTGAGGCGTCGCGGCGAGTTGTCGTCCGTTCGGTAAAGACCCGCGATCATCCCGTCCTTCGGAGAGACCGTGGGCCACGTCACGCGCCTGTCTGTCAGCCGCACGGAGTCGCCGCCGTCAATCGGCACTTTGCGCAGGTCGGAGGTCGCGACGGCGTCGTAGATCACCCAATGTCCGTCGGGCGAGAAACACGGAGCCTCGTCGTCGCCGCCGTCAGTGAGTTGCTTCGGGTGGCTCCCGTCCACGTCCATCCGCCAGAGGTTGTAGCGCCCGGAGCGCATGGAGTTGAAGACGACGTAGCGCCCATCGGGCGAGACTAACGGGCCGATGGCGCCTTCGGTTTCATTCGTCAGTTGCCGGTTGCCCGTCCCGTCCGCGTTGATGATCCAGAGGTTGGTGTTGCCGCTTGCGATAGTCGAATGGACGATCTTCCCGTCGGGCGTCCAAGAGATGCCCCAGCCCCGCGCGGTTCGCACGACGCCGGGCGTGATCTGCTTGGCGCGGGTGACATCACTAGCGGGCGCGACGAAGATGTTTGAGATGTATTCGATCTGGACGGTGGCAATGGTCGAGGAGTCCGCCGTGATGCTGACGCTTCCCGAACCGTATTCGTTTGCGTCGTTGGTGATCCGGCGTACTTCGCCTTCGGGGTATGAGATATACCAGATTTGCGCGACATCTTGCTCGACCGCCGAGAAGATCAAGCCGCTGCCGTCGCGCAGCCACACCGCGCGGTTGACCGCGAGCCACTTCTGCGAGGTGATCGGCTTCACCGTCGCGTCCGCCACCGAGACTGCGGCGATGGTCATGTTCGTGCCGTCAACATAGATGCCGCAGGCGATCATCTTCCCGTCGGGCGACCAGGCAGACTCATATGTTCCGAATCGCTCTTCACCTTTGCGCGTCGCCAGCGCCCGCTCGCCGGTGCCATCGGCGTTAACCAGCATTAACGAGTTTTCCCTTTCGCCCGGTCCCTCAAGAACGAAGGCGAACTGTTTGCCGTCGGGCGATAAGGTGAAGCCGGAGGAGTTGCCCCGCTCCAGAATCTTTTTCGCCGTGCCCCCGAGCACAGCTACCTGATAGATGGCCGACGGCTGCCCTCTCCCGCCCCTGCGGTAATAGATGTAGCGGCTGTCGGGCGAGAAGGCTGCCACGACGAGGTTGTCTTCCGTCGACGGGACGATCTCGACGCTGCTCTTGGTCGCCACGTCCCAGACGCGCACGCTGTTCTTGCCGCCTTCGTAGAGCACGTGCGCGACATACTCGCCGTTAGGCGAGATTTGCGCCGCGGTGGCGTTGCCGATGTTCGTCAGCTTCGTGATCTTGATGGACTGGAACGGCGCGGGCTTCTTCGCGGAAAACTTGTAGAGGACGAAAGCGAGACCTGCGACAGCGACAACGAGCGCGGCGAGCGCGACGACCGCACCCTTTTTGTGACGCTTGATCTCCGTGGCTAGATACTCCGCGCTCGAAGTCTTGCGCGCCACTTGCTCGGCGGTCGGCACACTCATCTCGACTGAGGTCGCGGTCGTTTGCCCGCCACTCATCGTCGAGATAGTCGGCGCGGCGCTTCCGTCCGGCGCAGCCGTGCGCCCCAGCTCGGTCTCGAAATCCAAACGCTTCTTGAGGCGGCGCAGATCGACCAGCAAATCCTTGACGCCCTGATAACGCTCCTCCCTGTCCTTCTCCAGAGCCTTCGAGACGATCTCTTCGAGCTTGACCGGCACGCCGGGCGCGAGGCGCGCGAGCGGCACGGGCTCGCTCTTCAAGATCGCGGCGATGATGTCGCTCGCCGTCTCGCCCGCGAAGGGCGTGCGCCCCGTCACCATCTCGTAGAGGACAACGCCCAGAGACCAGATGTCCGTGCGCGCGTCCACCGCCAGTCCGCGCGCCTGTTCGGGCGACATGTAGCCGGGCGTGCCCATGACCACGCCCGGTGCCGTGTTGACCAGTGCGCGCGTCGCGGCTTCGCTGTCCACGCCGACCGTCTGCCGCTCCGCGAGTTTGGCTAACCCGAAGTCGAGAACTTTCACGAGCCGGTCGCGCCTGAGCATGATGTTCTCCGGCTTGATGTCGCGGTGGACGATCCCCGCCTCGTGCGCCGCAGAGAGAGCCGCCGCGACCTGAGCCGCCACGTCGAGCACTTCCGGGATCGTCAGCGGGCTGCGACTCATGCGCTCGCGCAGCGTCTCGCCGTCGATGTACTCGGTCGCGATGAGGTTGACGGAATCAATCTCTTCGATCTCGTGAATGGTGATGATGTTCGGCTGGTTGAGCGCGCTCGCAGCCTTCGCCTCCTGCACGAAGCGCCCCATGCGCTTTTGATCCGAAGCGACGTCCGCCGGAAGAATCTTCAGCGCGACGGTGCGGTCGAGCTTAGTATCTTGCGCGAGATAGACCTCGCCCATCCCGCCCTCGCCCAACTTCGAGCGGACTTCGTAACGACCGAGACGTGTGCCGGGAGCGAGACTCATCGCGATGGGGAGCTTCCGAGAAGCCCGCGCATTCTAGCCGAAAGGCTGTCCGTTGTCAGTCGTCAGTTGTCCGTGGTGAGTTGTTCGAGACATCAGTTGAGCGTTCATCGCAGTGGTCACGAACAAAAGGCAACCGACCACTGACAACTGACCACTGACGACAAACAACTTTCACTTCAGCCTCCATCCCTGAACTTCACCGTCGCCGCTTGGCTTTGCCGTGCCCGCCTCCGCCCGGCGTCTCGATCCTCACGCGGTCGCCCGCTTGCAGTTGCCACGATCCTTTCGCACGGATGCGCTCTCGCGTGCCGTCGCGTCGAATAATCGAATCGCGCCCGGCGCGACCCGGCTCGCCGCCCGTTAATCCATAAGGACTGATCTCGCGCCTGTCGGCAAGGAGCGACGCGCGAGCCGCGACGAGCGTCTCGATCTCGCGCACGACGCCGCAGCCTCCGCGCGTGCGTCCCGCGCCGCCGGAGTTTTCGCGCACCGAGTAGCGGCGCACGCGCAGAGGATATGCGTATTCGAGCGCCTCTGCGGGCGTGTTCAAGCTGTTCGTCATGTGCGTGTGCACGGCGCTCATGCCGTCGGCAGACGGGCGCGCGCCCATGCCGCCTGCTACCGTCTCGTAGTAAGCAAACTCTCCACCGTTTTGATCAACGCCGCCCACGGTCAGATTGTTCATCGTCCCCTGACTCGCCGCAGGGATTCTTTCCGGCACGGCTTGCGCCAACGCCTTGAGCAACACATCCACGATGCGCTGCGAGGTCTCGACGTTCCCGCCCGCCACCGCCGCGGGCGGCAAGGCGTTGACGACCGTCCCTCGCGGCGCGATGACTTCAATCGGCTCGACGAGCCCCGCGCTCGCCGGAACTTCGTCCGCGCCGACGAGACAGCGAAAGACGTAAGAGACCGCCGACAAAGTGATCGCCTCGACCGCGTTCAAAGGTCCCGCCACCTGCGGCGCGCTTCCCGCAAAATCTACCCGCGCACGCTCGCCCTAGATCGACACGCGCACGCGCAACAAGATGGGCACGTCCGTCACCCCGTCGCCGTCGAGCGCATCCTGTGCCTCGTAAACGCCGTCCGGCATCTCGCGTATGACGGCGCGCATACGCCGCGCCGAATACTCGATGAGGTGCGCCGCGTACTCGCGCGCCTCACGCTCGCCAGCGCGCGCGACGATCTCCAGGAGGCGCGCCGCGCCCGTCTTCAATGATCCGATCTGCGCCTCGAAGTCCGCGCGCCGCTCCGACGCCCCGCGCACGTTCGCGAGCAACAAGCGCATCAAGTCTGCGTCCGCGCGCCCGCCCCGCACGATCTTGACGGGCGGGATGCGTAAGCCCTCGCCGTACACGTCCGTCGCCATCCCCATCGAGCCGGGCGACGCGCCGCCGATGTCCGCGTGGTGCGCGCGGTTGGCGACGAAGAAGAGCGGGTGTCGGGTGTCGGGTGTCGGGTGTCGGGTGTCTAATGATTGTTGTCGCCGCGTCGCTGTAGTTTTTCTTATCCCCGTCGCCCGACCCCCGACACCCGACTCCGTCGCAGCGTCGAAGACGCCTGCGACCAGAGTCACGTCCGGCAGGTGCGTGCCGCCCGCGAACGGATCGTTTAGGGCGACGACATCGCCGGGCGCGATCCTTGTCGCCTGAAGCGCCGCCGCGACCGCCGCGGGCATCGAGCCTAGGTGGACGGGCATGTGATCGCCCTGCGCGATGACTCGCCCTTGCGAGTCGAAGACCGCGCACGAGTAGTCGCGCCGCTCCTTGATGTTCGGCGAGAACGCCGTGCGCCTTAAGGAGACGCCCATCTCTTCGGCGACCGACGTGTAGAGCGCGCGGTAGATTTCGAGCGTGACCGGATCAAATCTAGTTTGACGTTTCATTATCTATCAGGGGCAGCAGGTCAGAACCGCCTGCGGTAGCGGTCGGGTCTCGACATTGCTGACACCCGCCCGCTACCGCAGGCGGTTCTGACTTTCACTCGCGCGTTAGCTCGACGATCAAATTCCCCAACTCGTCCACGCGCGCCCGCGCGCCCGATGGGACGAGCGTCGTCGAAGAGTATTCGGTGACGACGCACGGAGATCGTAGGCGCGCGCCCGCTGGTAGCTCCTCACGCGCATAGACGGCTGTGCGGACAGGGCGCGCGTCGAAATGAACTTGCGCGAAATCACGCGGGCGCAGAGGCGCACGGCTCGTCGTGCGGGCGGCGGGGCGTCCGGTCTTAATTTTTTCGACAAGCCCACGCGAGCGCACGCGCGCGCTCACCACCTCGACCGCGTTCGCACTTTGAGCGTAGCCGTAGCGCGCGAGGTGCGCGCGGTGGAACGCGGCGGCGATGCCCGAAGGTTTGTTGAATCTGATCTCAAGCTCGAACGACTGACCTCGATAGCGCGCGGCGACGCTGCGCGCGTGGCGCTGTCGCGCGTCGTCGAAGCCCTCTCGCCCGAGCGACGCGCGCGCCGTGCGTTCCATCTCGCGAAAGGCGCGCTCCAACGTGGAGAGATCGCCTGCGGCGTCGAGCATAACGGTGCGGCTCGCGTCGCGCACAACGTCCGCCTGCAAAGCGCCGAGCGCGGAGAGCGCGCCGGGTCTCTGCGGCACGACGACGCGAGGGATTTTCAACGCGAGCGCTAAGGCGACGGCGTGCAAGCCGCCCGCCCCGCCAAACGAGACGAGCGTGAAGGCGCGCGTATCAAAGCCTCGCTCGACGGAGACGACGCGCAACGCGCGCTCCATCCCCGCGTTCACCACGCGCACGACGCCGAGCGCGGCTTCGATTGCCGAGACGCGCCGACCGCCCGCCGTCGTCATCTCGCGCGCGAGATCGTTCAAAGCGTCGAGCGCGCGTCGAGAGTCGAGATGGAAGTCGCCGCCGAGAAGCTGTGCGCCGCCGAAGCGACCGAGCACGAGGTTCGCGTCCGTCACGGTCGGCTGCGTCCCGCGCCCGTAACAGGCGGGACCCGGCGCGGCTCCCGCCGATTCCGGTCCGACGCGCAGACTGCCGCCCGCATCCACGCGCGCAATCGAGCCGCCGCCCGCGCCGACCGTGTGTATGTCGAGCACGGGCACGGCGACGGGGAGACCTGCGACGACCGACTCGTTCGTCGTTCGCAACTCGCCGCCCGCACAGAGCGCCACGTCGGTTGAAGTCCCGCCCATGTCGAACGTGACGATGTCGGGAAAGCCGGAAGCGCGCGCGGCACTGAGCGCGCCGACGACACCACCCGCCGGTCCAGACAAGATCGTTCTCACCGGCTCGCGCGACGCGACCCGCGCGGAGACGCTGCCGCCCGAAGACTGCATCACGCGCAAAGCGCCCGCGCGCGAAGAGAGGCGCGTCAGGTAGCGACTCATGAGCGGCTGAAGATACGCGTTCACCGTGGCGGTCGAAGTGCGCTCGTACTCGC
>JAVXVR010000290.1:0-11945 GCA_032230165.1 Acidobacteriota bacterium
CCTCATACTTAGCCAGCATCTTGTCTCAAAGTTTTCAAGTCCTTCTGAGTTGGCCACAAAAATAGTACAAAGCCTTTCTCTTCTGATTACTCGACAACAAGAATTGCCGCAAAGGAAACCTATTAAAAAGAAGAAAGTCCATAATGTCAGACTTATAAAGCTTCTTCTTAGTTCACCAGGAGATGTCGCTGAAGAACGGGATAGGGTTTCGAGAGCAGTTTTCCGGTTCAATCAAGAGTCAGTGGAGGAAAGGGGCCTGTTCATCAAGTTAATTCGTTGGGAAGATATGGCTCCACAAATTGGCCCTGGTGCGCAGAACGTAATTAACAAGCAAATCGGCGAATATGACCTGTTTATTGGAATAATGTGGAACCGCTTTGGCACGCGCACGGATGTGGCTGCTTCCGGTACTAAGGAGGAATTTGATGCTGCGGTTCATCTGTGGAAGGAGAATGAAAAACCTTGGATAACCTTTTATTTTTGTGATCGGCCAGCAAATTTTACAAATCCCGAGCAGCTTGAGCAGAAGCGGCTTGTGCTTGAATTCCGCAGTGAACTTCAAAATCTAGGAGTTGTCCGAAGTTTTATATCAGCAGATGAATTTGAGGAGCTTGTTTTAAAGGACTTAGTTCGTATTACCTCATCCGCTGAGTTCAAGCGCCTTTTTGAAGAGTAGAACTCTGGATGTTCCTTGTTCGTTGTATCGGGGCGGCGGCATAACAACGGCATGCACCCGATGCCCCGAAAGCTTACCTCTCATGAAGGTTGAATTGGGGCGCGGGTGATGCCGAGCGTTAGGCGCTAGTAACTTGATGCCTCGTTGAAAATGCGATGATGTTGGTTTCAGTCATCATTCCAGCTTTCAATGAAGAAGACTACATCGGCGAAACGCTCGCCAGTCTCAACCGGGCAACGGCATTTTTGCAGAAGAAAGAAAGTGTCTCGGCTGAGATCATCGTGGCTGACAACGAGAGCGTAGATTCAACGGCAAGTGTCGCCCGCGCGTGCGGCGCTCACGTCGTCAAGGAAACGCAGCATCAGGTCGCAAAGGTTCGTAATACCGGGGCGAGGTCTGCTCAGGGCGATGTGTTGGTGTTCGTGGACGCCGACACGGTCGTGCCGGACGAGTTGTTGTCGCGCATTGTTGAAGCGATGGCAGAGCCGACCTGTTTTGGCGGGGCGATAGATATAGACCACAGACCGGCAAAGCTCTCGGTCAAGATGTACCTGCGTCTGTGGCGCATCATCGGGAAGCTGGGAGGGATGGCGCAGGGCGCAACGCAGTTTTACCGGAAGGACGTTTTCTTGACGCTGAAGGGCTACGATGAAACGCTCTATATGGGAGAGGACGTAGACCTTTACTGGCGCTTGCAGAGATTTGCGAAGCGGCACAACGGCAGCGTCAGCTTTATAGAGGACATACAAGTTTCTCCCTCGGCGCGCCGCTTTGACCAGTGGGGACTCTGGCGGACATTGATTTGGACAAATCCGTTATTCATTCTGATGTTCCGGCGGCGAAAGACAGCTTGGCGCGGATGGTACAAGGAAGCGCCGCGATGAAGTTGCAGAGGATCAATTAGGTGACAGCCAGTCGCCCTCACCGTCGAGCATGCCACCTCACAGATCGTTGCAGGTGATCCGCCTGAACCTCGACGTTACTGTGCCAGCGCGTCTGCCTGTGCGACATCCGACTCACGTCCGCGCAGGATTAACACCGAGTCGCCGTCGAGGCGCACGAGCGTAAAGACGCCGCCCTCGCGCCACATCTTCTCCGCCTCATTCCGATCACTGCCACCCGCGACGTTTGCGCCGCGCGCGCGTTCGAGCGCGTTGTAGGCGCGGAAGAACTCCCCGGCGTCGTTCGCCGAGTCCCAAGAAGACTTCCAGACGAAGAGCGAATCATTCTTCGAACGCTCGAAGAGGTAGGCGCGGTCGCCGCCCCAGCCTGAGGCGGCGCGTTCGGCGTCGCGTCGGCTCAGAGACTTGAGGAGCGTCCCGCGCACGCCGAGTTCGCCGAGCGGCGTCGAGGTCACAAGCTTCCAACCGGCAGCGGCGAGCCTTTCATCGTCGAGTCTGATCTCGCGCGGCTGCTCGTCGGCGAAATATTTTTCGGGATGAAGCACTTGCTCGCTCGAAGCGGGCGGGCGCATAAACAGATCATCCACGGCGCGCTCGCCGCCACGTCGTCGCGCGATCTCGACGAGGCGCGCGCCGTCGCGGTAGCGGAAGACGAAGGTCTCTGTGAGGAGCGGCGGGAAGAGCGCGCCGAGTTCCGTGCGGAAGGTGGTGAAGCGCGCTTCTTCAAGGCGTGCCGCTTCATCCGGCGTGCGGCGCGACCAAGCCGCGTCGCCCTCTTCGAGCCTGCGCTGCACGTTCATCGCGTCGCCCTCGACGACGGCGAAGGCTGCCTCTGTGCGGTCGAAGTTGTAGGGCTTTGCGGTCAGGAGTTTGAGCAGATCGAAATGCTGGTCTTGCAGCGCGTGCGTGAACTCGTGCGCGAGCAACGACTCGTCAACCACATCCGCAGACGACGACGCGCCCGCGTGCGCGGACGAAGACTTCTCGCGCGCCTGCGCGACGAGCAGGACGCGCTTGTCGAAGGGCGAGTACATTGCCGTGGCGGAGGCGGCGGTGAACCCTGCGGCGAGTGTGGCGAGATCAGTCCCCTCCGGCAATAGCCCGCCCGCGACGGCAAGTCGGCTCAAACCGCGCAGCTCGTCGCCGCCGAGCACCTCCGCCATCTCGCCCGCGCGCGTGCCGTACTCCCAGCCCGTCAACTCCGTCATCCCCGGCTCTGTCACCCACGCCAGCTCGCGCGTCGAAGAAGCCTTCGCCGTCACGCGCAACCGCACACTGTCGAGCGCGGGCGAGAGCGTGCGCTCCGGCAGAGGCGAGAGCGTGCGCGCGGCAGGCGCGAGCGACGCAGCCTGCGTCGCTCGACTCTGGACGGACGATCCGCGCTTGCTCCCGCACGCGCCCGCCAGCAGTGCCGCGCCACACGCGACGACGACGATTGAGATGAGGATGATGAGCCTGCCCCTTGCTCGCATACCGTCTTTAGACGCGGCGCGGGGCTCTGGCGATGCCGGGTAAAGCAATGATGAAGTAGGAACGAGGAACGATGAAGTGAAGATAGCTTACCTTCACTTCATCGTTCCTCGTTCCTACTTCATCATTTATTTCGCGTAGTACCCGCTCCTGCCGCGTGCGACGGCTTCAGGGCGGCGCGGGAGGCGGACGCTGATCCGTCGGAAGCTCCCGTCGCGCGCCTTGTTCGTCGGGAGATACGAGATGCTATAGACCGTGCCGAGGTCTTCGACGACGTGCGCGTAGATGTCCGCCACGTCTTCGAGTTTGTCCGCCTCGTAGTAGAGACCGCCCGCTTCCTTCGTCAGCTCCTCCATGCGATCCCACGCGAGGTCGTAGGTTTCCGGCTGCACGTCTTGCGGCGACTGCGGGTCTTCGTAGTTATCCGTCATGACGGCGTAGAAGAGTCCGTCGAACTCCTGCACGCGTCGGCGCAGCTCCGCATAGGGGAGCGCAGAACCTTCGCCCTGCACGTTCGGGAGCGCGCTGTCCAAGCCGTCCGTGAGGAGCACGACGGCGCGTCGGCGGTTTTTAGGCGAGTTGGCTTCGATGTAGTCGAGCGAGTAGTTGACGGCGTCGTAGAGTTTCGTGTCGCCTTGCGGCGCGCCCATCGCGTCTATGCGCGTGTGCAAGAGTTGCTTGTCGGACGTGAACGGCGAGACGATTTGCGGGGCGGCGGCGAAGGCGACGATGCCGACGCGATCATTCGCGCGCACGGAATCAACGAAGCGACGCGCCGAAGCGCGTATGAGATCGGTGACGTGCGCGGTCGAGCCGGAGAGATCGATTAAGAGTACGAGATCGAACGGCGCGTTGGTCGCCTCGAAGTGCGTGATCTGCTGCTCCGTCCCGTTCTCGAAGATTTTGAAGTCGCCCCCGATGAGGTTCGTCAAGCCCCGCCCGCTCTTGCGATCCACGACGCTGAAGTTGAGCGTCACAACGCTCGTATCAACCGTGAGCACCTCGTCGTCACTGACCTCAACGGGTGCGCCCGGCTGCGGCGTTGGCGCGGACGTCGCGCGCTGCGTCGCCGTGGCATCATTCGCCCCGACGAGCACCGGCGGACGCCTGAGCCTGCTCGCTTGCGGCGCACTCGCTTCCGCCGCGTTCGCGCTCTGGTTCGTCTCTCGCGCGCTCTCTTTCGGCTGCGTTGGAGTCGCCCTCGTGCCTCGCGCGGCAGGCACGTCGCGCGGCGTCCGCTCGACCGCAGGTGCGCTGTCGCTTCGCACGTCCGCGATCTCTGATGACGATTCGAGCGAGATGTTCCCGCGCACGGTCGAGAGTCGCATGAGGCGCGCGCCCGCGCCGAGACGCACAGCGTATCGCTCGCGCAAAGTCCGCCCCGCGTCCGCGCCGAAGCCCGCGCCGACCGAGATCGTGCCGTAGAGCGTGCGCGCGGAGATATCAGCGTCCGCCGATGGCGCGACCGAGAGACGCACGTCGCCTGAGACGGTCTGCGCGTCTAGGCTCATGGGTACGCCGCGCACCGTGACCGCGCCGCTCGCGGTGACGACCGAGACGCGCGCGTGCGCGGGCACACGGACGAGCAAGTTGATTGCAGTGGAGACGCGAGTCGCAGGCGCGGCGCGAATGGGGCGCGCGCCGCGCGCAGTTCTCGCGCCGCGCGTCGGAGACGGCACGCGCTGCGTTGTCGCTTCACGCGGGACGGTGATCTTGAGGAGGGCGTCGGCTCGGTCGAGGCTGACGGGCGATTCGCGCGAAGGGGAAAGCGGCGCGCCGTTTGAGAGGGCTGCGACGGCGAGATATTTTTCGCCCCACACTTCCACTTCGACCCCGCCGCGCTGGTTCTCGATCCTAACTTCGTTGCTCGCAGGCAGATCGACCGTGACGAAATTGTCGTCGCCAGTGTCAGCGCGCTGCGCCGCGACGCGTGCGTTCGGTGGCGGCGACACCGCGACGGCGAACGCGAAGAGCGCGACGCAGAGCAGCGCGCGTCGCGTCGAAGTATGGAAAACTTTGTTCAGCCCCGATCTCATTACGACCCGTGAGTTTTGATGCCCCGCCGGGCGTCGGACGGTTGCCGCCAAATCGGCTCGGAAGAGAGTTTAACTTAGCGCACGAGAAAGGATGAAGGATGAAAGAGAGGCTGATCAATGATCAGCCTCTCTTTCATCCTTCATCCTTCGTCCTTGCTTTTGCTCTTTAGCGTTCGAGCATGTCGAGCATCGAGCCTTCGGGCTTGGGCGGCGGGGGGGGCACAGGCGTCGCCGCCACAGGCGTGGGCGCGGCATTGGTCTTCTTCGGGGCGTTGAGATCGGTAAGGCGCAGTTGCAGGTTGCCGGGGTTCGAGGCGTAGCTGAGCGCCTCGTCTTTGTCCACAACGCCCTGCCGGATCAGTTTTTCGAGCACGCCGTCGAAGGTCTGCATTCCTTCCAGCTCGCCCTGATCCATCGCGTCTATGAGTGACTTGCCTTCGGATTCGCCCTGCTCGATGTACTGGCGCGTGCGCGAGGTCGCCTTCAGGATTTCCACCGCCGCGATGCGCCCCTCGCCTTCGATGCGCGGCACGAGTCTTTGCGAGACGATGAAGCGAAAGACGGTCGAGAGGCGCGTGCGGACGGTGCGCTCCTCGTTTTTGGGGAAGACGCCGATGATGCGATCGACGGTCTTCGCGGCGTCAATGGTGTGGAGCGTGGAGAGGACAAGGTGTCCGGTCTCGGCGGCTTCCAGCGCGATCTCAACCGTCTCACGGTCGCGCATCTCGCCAACGAGGATCACCTTCGGCGCTTGCCGCAGCGCGGCGCGCAGCGCGAGAGAGAAGGTCGGCGTGTCCGAGTGCAGCTCGCGCTGGTGGATGGTGCAGTTCTTGTGCTGGTGCAAGAACTCTATCGGGTCTTCGATGGTGATGACATGGTAGTGCTTCGTCTCGTTAATGAGATCGATGATGGCGGCGAGCGTGGTGGACTTGCCTGAGCCGGTAGGACCCGTGACGAGGACGAGACCGTTCTTCAGCTCGGCGATCTGCCTGAGCACGGGGGGCAGATTGAAATCGTCGAAGTTGGGCGGGCGCGAGGGGATGACGCGCATGACGATGGCGTGCGTGCCGCGCTGCATGAAGACGTTGACGCGGAAGCGCGAGAAGCCGGGCACGCTGAAGGAGGCGTCAACTGCGCCGTTCTTTTCCAGGTTGTCCGCCGCGCCCTTCTGCTGGTTGACGATGAGCTTGGCGATGGCAGCCGTGTGCGCCGCCGTCAGCTTTTCGAGACCGGGCACAGAGACGGGTTGCAGCTTGCCGGAGAGTTCGACCTGCGGCGGGCGACCCGGCGAGAAGATGAGATCGCTCACCTTGTCGGAGACGCCGAGCATGGCGCGCAGGACGTTGACGAAGTTGAGCGGCGCGACCTCGGGCTGAGGCAGCGGAGGGATTTCGACGTGCGGTAGTGGTTGGGTACTCATGAGTTTCGAGTGGGCTTCAAGGTGAGTTCGCAGTGGGTCGGCAAAGTTTCGTAAGACTTGGAACGGAAAAGCCAAGAGAAGTACAAAACAACGCGGTCAAACGAGCGTACATCCAAGCGTGTGAAGCGCGGGAAACGCGCCTTACGGCAACGGACGGGAACTGACCCGCGCGTTTGGAGAGAGAGGAGGCGCTGCGAAGCAAGTCATGGCAACTTACAGAGACCCCGTGAGGGTGTTCGCCCCGTTGGAAGTCTTAGAGCGCCTGCTGGAGATTCGCGAGGAAGCGGGCTATTCCCCGCAGGTTTTCCTCCGCTCGCCCGATGATCTGGCGGCGTACTTCGACGCTTACGGCTTTGACGTTTACGCCTTCTACACCGCGCGCGCAGAGTTTGCTTACGGCAGCTACCGTGCGCCGCTCGCGCCGGGCGGCGACCACGCACACAGCCACCTGACGGCTCACTGAAGTTTTCAAATTGCGTCTTATTTACGGGGGCGGGGTTTGATTCGACTGAGGATCGATCCCGCCTTTCGTGCGTTCAGAGGGCTTTGACGACGACGAACGTCACATCATCTGAGGAGCCGCGCCCGTCCGTCCATTCTAGTATCGCACCGTGGAGGGATTTGATCAACTCTTTCGCGCTCAAATCCTTTCCTTCGCGCACCTTCTCCTCCAGACGGTCGCGTCCGAACTCGCAGCCGTCCGTCCCAGCCGCCTCGGTCGCGCCGTCCGTGTAGAGCACGAGCGTCTGCCCCGGCTCGATGGGCACGTAATACTCGTAGTAGCGCGTGTCGCGAAACATCCCCAAAGGTATCCCGCCGCGCTCGATGAAGCGCGCCTGCCCCTCGGCGTCCATCAACAGCGGCGGGTTGTGACCGGCGTTGGCGTAGGCGAGCGTCTTGTTCGTCGCGTCGAGCACGCCGTAGAAGGCTGTGACGAACTGATTGTTCTCGGTGGACTCCCACAGAAGGTAGTTGACCTTCGCCATAGAGATGTTCGGCGCGTAGCCGATCTGTATGGCGGCGCGCAAGGAAGCGCGCAGGAACGCCATGAGGAGCGCGGCGGGCACGCCTTTGCCCGACACGTCGGCGATGACGAGTCCGAGGTGATCGTCGTAGATGGGCACGAAGTCGTAGTAGTCGCCCGAAACTTCTTCGGTCGAGAAGTTGTACGCGCTGATGTCGAAGCCTTCGAGCTTGGGGTCGCGCGGCGGCAACAGCTCCAACTGCACTTGCCGCGCCACTTCGAGCTGCGCCTGCAAACGCCGACGCTCGATTGACTGCTCGTAGAGCATCGCCTTCTCAAGGATGATCGCGACGTGCGAGGCGAGGAGCATCAAGACTTCCAGATCGTCCTCGTCGTAGGCGTTTAGCTCGTCGGATTCGAGATCGAAGACGCCTAAGACTTCCTCGCTCGAAATGATCGGCGCGATCATCTCGGAGCGCGTCGCGTGTCGCGCGTTGACGTAGCGCGGATCGAGTCGCACGTCCGGGACGATCAAGGGCTCGCCGGTTTTGGCGACGTGACCGATAAGTCCCTCGCCCACCTTCATGTGCAGCTCGCTCATCTCGCCGATGTCATAGCCGCGCACGGCGGTCTTGCTGAAACGCTTCAAGGCGCTTGGCACACACTTGCCGTCCGTCCCGTGCTCGCACTCGACGACGTAGATGCCAGCCGCGTCGTAGCGCAGCAGTTGATCGAGCGTGTCCATGACGAGGTTGACAACCTCTTCCACGTCGAGCGAGCGGCTGATCTTCTTCGTGATGTCGAGGAGCAGCCGCAGCTTGTCCACGACTGACAGCCCCTTCGCCGCGCTCATTGTCTGGTTGTTGTATTCAGCCATAACGAGTCCAAACGAATATTATAAACGAAAGGTTGTCCGTTGTCCGTGTCAGTTGTCCGCTCTCCGTGGTCAGTTGTCCTTTACTCGTGATTACTGCGCCGGGCGTTCAAAGTCATGTCTTAAACAACTGACCACGGACGACTAACCACGGACAGCTTTCTACTTTTGCCCTTCCAGTGCGGCTTCCGTCATCAGACTGAACTCGATTGCCGCCGTCGGGTGGTGGCGGAAAAACTCGTTCACGTCCGAGGGCAATTCAATGCGCGAGAGGCGCATCCCGCGCGCGGCGAACAGCTCCTCGTAGCGCGCGGCGGCGCGACGACCGGCGCTGTCGGGGTCGAGCGCGGCGACGACGCGCAGGCGCGCAAGCGGCGCGAGCCATTCCGCTTTGAGCCCGCCCGCGCCTACAAGTCCGACCGCTGGAAAGTCGTGCGTCAAAAGCGTCAGCGTGTCGGTGAAGCCTTCGACTAAATAAACGACGGCATCGCTCGGCAGTTCTTTGAGCGCGTCCGCGTTGGAGAGCGAAGGGACGACGCCGCGCATGTTGTGCCAGCGCGGCTCGACCCCCGCGGCGGTCGTGCGCGCCTGCAAAAAGAGCGCGCGTCCCTCGATGATGAAGGGAAAGAGCAGACGGTGACGGTAGAACGTCAGGTGCGCGCGGTGGTTGAACAAGCCGCTTCGCTGCAACTCCGTGAGCGGAAAAGCGTCGAGCATCCGCCGCATCACGCGTCGGTAGGCGCGGCGCGGGAAGTAAACCAGAGAAGCGCGACGCACGGTGCGCGCGTCTATGCCGCGTCGGGAGAGATAGCTCACGCCCTCTGTCTGATCCTCTGTGCGGCAGACGCTCAGGAACTTCGCGCAGATAGCTTCGACGCGCTCCTGCGCGAGCGGTACTTCATCAGCAGCGTTCTCTGCGTCCTCATCCGGCGCGGCGCGCGCGGCGAGTGAAGATGTGCGACTGCTGCGCGCGCCGAGTCCCAGCTCGCGCGCCATCCCGCGCACAGCCTGCGCGAAAGAGACGCCGTGCATCAGCTCATAGAACTCGAAGGCGTCGCCGCCCTCCCCGCGCGAGAAGCAGTGGAAAAGTCCGCGCGCGGTATCGACCGAGAGGCTCGGAGTGCCCTTCCCCGTGTGGACGTGCGCGGGGATGGGGCAGAGCGCGTGGAAGCGCGAGCCCGTCGAGTTCGTGGGGTTGTGGCAGTAGCGCAGGAAGAAGGCGCGGTAGTCTATACGTCGCTTGATCTCGTCGCGCAGCGCGAGCAAGCGCTCAAGCCCGTCGCGTGGCGTCGTATCAGCGGGCTCTGTCATGTCTGCCGTGGCTGCGTTGGCGAAGCGGCGCGGCGGCGTCAGCGTTAGCGTCAACGCGCGCTGCTGAGCCGTTGCCATTCCCGCGCTGCGCGGCGGCGTAGCGCGCGGCGATCACCTTCTCCTGTCGCGCGCGGTAGTCAGACCACAGGCGCGAGACCTTCAGACGGTATTCGACCAGCTCGCGGCTGACGTTGAAGTGGCGCGCGATCTCCGTGGAGCTTTTGTCGGCGTGCGCAAGTTTCCTCAAGCCCGCGTAGGGGACGAGCGCGGCGGCTCCGACGGAGTATGCCGCCTCCTCGTCCGCCTCGTTGTAATCGCGCGCGGCGGTTTTACCCTGCCGGTTCTGCGCGACGATGGAGAGCCGGTTCGCCTTGTGACCGAGGAAGACGTGGCAGACCTCCTCCATCAGCGTCGCGTTATTGCGCGCGCGCCCGTGACGCGGGTTCAGGATGACGACGCGCCAGCCGTTCGGCAGAGGGCGCGAGCACGTCCCGCCCGACCATGAGTTTGTGCCGACGCCTAAGAGATGCTCGCGTGCTTCTTCTGACAATCCCTCGATCTGATCGAAGTCAACGACGAGGAGCTTCGCGTAGTGCGCCAGCGCGAACGGGTCGAGCGGTTCGTCGTCTCGGCGGAGTCCAGCGAAGTCGCGCAAGCCCAACGCGCGCACCTCGTACTGGCGACCCTTGAAACTCGGCGGCAGAAGCTCCGTGTCCATGCCTGAATTATACCCGCCTCCGCGCAGCGTTGACACGCTCGCGCCCGCGCGGCTCAAGCGTACACGCGATCCACGCGCGATACATCTCATCTTAATGTCATTGGAACTTTAATTGCCCCACTTGTCCCAGACGGCTTTCGCGATCTTGGCGATGATGGCTTCGCGCGTCGCCTCGTCCGTGGGGGAGTCGGAGACGAAGACGGCGATTGCCGCGTGGCGACCGTTCGGCAGCGTGATGATGCCGATGTCGTTCGTCGCGGAGTTCACCCCGTCGCGCGTGCCGCCCGTGCCGGTCTTGTGCGCGACGACCGTACCCGCGGGCAGTTGTCCCTTCAGCCGCTTCTCGCCGCGAATCGAGTCAACCATCAACTTCCACAGCAGCGACTGGCTCTCGGCGGAGAGTCCGCGCCGCTCGTTGACGGCGGCGAGCAGTTCGACCGCCGCGGCGGGCGTCGCCCAGTTCTCGTACTGCGTCTGCCAGTCGCGCCCGATCTCCTTCTCAGAGTTGACGACGTTGATCTCCGAGACCTTGATCTCGTGCAGGAACGCCATCACCGCCTGCGCGCCGCCCGCGAGGTTCAACAGCATGTCAGACGCCGTGCCGTCGCTCTCCGCGACGGCGTAGCGCAAAAGCTCCGCGACGGAAAGCTTTGCGCCCTTCGGGTTCTTGTCGCGGATGGGGCTGTACTGCCCCTCCCTCACGAAGTCGCTCTTCTCGACGCGCACGCGCTCGTCGAGCTTCAACTTTCCCTCATCCACCCGCCGCAGCACCGCCATCGCGATGGGCAGCTTATACACGCTCTGCATCGGGAAATGATCGCGCGGGTTCAGCGAGACGGCAACGCCCGTCTCCAACACCAACGCCGCCACGCCCACGCGCCCCTTCGCGTCCGCCGCGATCTGCCCGATCTCCGCCTCCAACTCGCGACTCCGCTCATCATCCTTCTTCGCCGCCTGAGCGTCTGCGGCGTTGACTGCGGGACTGTTCTTTTGAGTGGTCGTTGTGCCTGAGCAGGCTGGCGTGAGGGAGATAACGAGTAAGACGTAAGTCAGCAATGTTCTTTTCATTAAAAATTCTTCACTGTGTAGAAGCGGCAAGGGTTTATTCTTTACCTTTCGCCAACTCTTCGTAAACACGCTTACGATGTTCAAGCAGAGATTCTGCTACTTCATCAAGCTTCCGTGTGCGCTCTTCTTCGCTCATAGATTCGTAAACATCATTTCCTTTAGCTAACTCTTCGAAAGCACTCTTTCGACTCTCAAACACAGATTCCGCCGCAGCTTTGAACTTCCGCGCGCGCTCGCTTTCGTCCGGCGACTCATCACGGACGTAAGACTTCACCACGCCGTAAAGCTCTTCCAGCCGCTCGTCGGGCACTCTCTCTATTTCGGACTTGATCATTTCCTTTGTAACCATGGGTAGCCCCTGATAAGTTAACAGTAGTCTCCGCTCTCAGTGAGCCCCATATTGCCGTAGATTACTAAGACACAGCAAATCTACCCTTATCTTTCTGAGTGTTTCAAGTTGCATGGTCATCATCCACGTTCCAGATATTCAGCTAGTTCATCTTGCT
>JAVXVR010000402.1:0-11071 GCA_032230165.1 Acidobacteriota bacterium
CTGCCCGGCGCGGCTCTGCTCGCGGGGAGCGAGCTGTGGCGCTTCGCGCGCGGCGACGGAAACGTCTGGGCGATGCGCGCGACGGGCGTGTGCATGCTCGCCGCCGTCGCCGCCATCATTACATATTCGACGCTTACCGGGCGGATCGGCACAGCTTGCGCTCTCTTCGTCGTCGCGCCTCTCGCGCTCGGCGGATTGTGTGCGCTCGCGGCGAAGGGCTCGCGCGCGCGTGCGGCGTGCGTCGTCGTCGGAGCATCACTCTTGACAGTGATGCTGGCGGCGGGCTGTGTGCTCGACGTCGTGGCGAGGCGCGAGTCTGTGCGCGATCTGCTCCGTGTCGCGGACGCGCGCGGTTATGCCGCCGCGCCCGTCTTGAATCTCTACGACGTGGAGCGCAGCTCGGAATTTTACGCGGCGGGCAGGATCGTTTACGACGAGCAGGGCGAGCCGAGGATGTTCGACGGAAGCAACCGCGTGGTTGATTACGCGCGTGCGCGACGACAGACTGTGCTCGTCATCGTGCCCGTCGAATATGCGAATCAGTTGACCGCGCTGGAGAGCGTGCACGCCGAAGTGATCGGGGATAACAGCGTGCACGCAATTGTCGTCGTGAACGGCGGGGTGGAGTAGGTGTGTTTCGCGCGCCGCGAGCTTAGCGAAGCGATCTCTGGAAGAAGTCTATGATGAGCCGATCATAAGCCTCCCCCGCCTCGCCCGTCGCCGAAGAAGCGTTGAGACCCGTGACCGGGAGATGCGTATTCGACTCGACCGTGCTCGTTTGTGAAAAGCATTGGGTGAGCCCTTGCGTGGCGTCGCGCAGGACTCCGGCGTCCGCGCCCGACAGCAGCAGGACTTTGCGCCCGCCCACCGACGCGGCTGCGCCGCAGGCGTCCGTATCCTCGTACTTGCCAAGAAAGTAGAGACGCGCGGATGCGCGAGCAAACTGATACACGACATAGTTGCCCATTCCGACGCGCTCGCGCATCGTCAGGCGTAACAGTTCGTCGGATCGGGAGGGCACGGAGTCAAGCGCGAGCGCGACGATTGATCCCGGCGACCCTTCGTGTGCGGCGGAGAGAAGCGCAGCGTATGCTCCCAGCTCGACACCGTAGCAGCCCAGACGAGAGCCGACGAGCGGTCGCTGTTGCAGAGTTTTAAGCGCGCGGAGGAAGGCGACGGCGGCTGACAGGTCGTCTGCCTCGCGCGCGCCGAAGGTGGTCGTGCCGACGAGTGGGTTCTGTCCGTGCCCGCGCAAATCCGGGCACAGGACTGTGTAGTTAGTCGCCTCGTTGATCTTGACAGCGAGGTTGAAGAGCCACGAGCGATCCGCGCCGTAGCCGTGCAGGAGCAAGACGGCGGGCGATCCTTCCGCGCCGCGCAAAAGCCAGCCGCGCGCTTTCGTCCCGTCGGCGTTCGTCCAGTTCTCCTCGGTCGCCTTCACGCCGCGCGCGCTGAAGCCCTCGAAGCTGGCGGGCGTGACGAGATAGGACTGCGACGGCGGGTGCGCCACCGTGCTCACGATCCAGTAGGCGAGCGCCGAGATGCCAATGATGAGCAGCCCGGCGGTCGGCAGCAGTGCCTTCAACAATCTTTGTCCAGATCGGTGGCGTGGAGACATTTTTGAAATGATGAACGATGAACGCGGCACGATGAACTGAGAGCAATCGTCTTCAGCTCATCGTTCATCGTTCATCGTTCATCGTTGCCTTTGCGCGTTCGTAGTCGTCGGGCGTGTTTACGTTCACGAAAAAAAGTTCAGCGTGCGCGAGATCAGACAACTCGACGGGGGCGACCCAGCGCGTCCGCAACTGCCGGAGCAGGGCGCGCGGTCTGCGTTCGCCAGCCGCGAGAAGCTCCCCGGTCGCAGGCAGGCAAGTCGCCGGAGCGTAGAGCGCACATAGCGGCTGAACCCTGCCGTCCGTCTGGACGGGCGCGACCGCGTCAACGTCTTTGCCCGCCAGCGACGCGAGCCGCGTGAAAAGATCGCCCGACGCAAAGGGCAGATCGCACGAGACGATGAGCGCCCACGGCGCGCGGCACGCGGCGAGCGCGGCGTGGATGCCGCCGAGTGCGCCAGCATTCGCGTAAACGTCCGGGACAACCCTCAGCCCGAAACGCGCGTGCTCCGGGCGGCTACTCACGACGCTCACACGCGCGGCGATTGTGCCAAGCGAGCGCGCCGTGCGCGCGACGAAAGTCTCGCCGTCGAATCCGAGCCCAGCCTTGTCCGCGCCCATGCGGCTCGACGCGCCGCCCGCCAGTACGAAGCCTTCTATCTCAACCATGCGTTGACCCACGCGCATCGGCTCGCGGCGAGAGGCGCGTCGAGGATTTGCAGACCGTGTCCTGCCTTCTGAAAGTTCGCCGAAGACGTATGAGAGATTTTGACTTTGACACGGCGCGCGACCGCAGCATCCGTGGGAAGTTACCACGCGTTTAAACACGCGGCAAGATATTAGACGGGGGTGCGCGACGCTTCTGAACACGACATCCGACGCGCGCGCCATTTCCAACCTTTTCAATCGCTTGACCATCTCAGAAAGCGACGGTTATAGTCGAGTGGCGGCGGCGAAGGTGTTTTCGCCACGAGCCGCGTTTGTCGGCAAAAGCATTTTCACGGTCGAATACCCACGGACTTGGCACGGTTGATCCAAATGAAGAGAAGTTTCGTCGCAGTTATCGCCAGCCTCATCGCGTTGTTTGTCTGCGCGCTCGCCGCCCTCGGGCAGACACCCGCGAAATCGTCGGCGGCGGCACCAGACGCACGCCTCTTCCCGCTCGAAGACGTACGCGCCGGGATGAAAGGCGTCGGGCACACCGTGTTTTCGGGCACAGAGCCGCAGGAGTTCGGCGTCGAAGTGCTCGGCGTGTTGGAGGGCTACCCGAACCCGCGACAGTCCGCCATCATCGCAAAGCTTTCGGGCGCGAACGTCTCGAAGACGCGCGTGTTCGCCGGGATGTCCGGCTCGCCCGTCTATATTGATGGCAGACTCGTGGGCGCGGTCGCTTTCACGTTCCCGTTTGCCGAAGAGCCTATCGCGGGCATCACGCCGATCCGTATGATGATCGACAACTTCGAGCGCAGCGTCGTGTCTGCCCCGCGCTCGAACTTGCCGCACACATACTCTTTCGCCAAGCTCGCCTCGACTGACTGGACGGCTGATCTGCCAAAGTCAGCAATCGCGGGCGCGTCGCTACTCACGACGGTCTCGGCGGGCTCGCCGCTTTTGCCGCTCATGGGTCAGCAGATGCTCCCGATTGCCACGCCCGTCGTCTTCAGCGGCGTTACGGCGGAGGCAATCGCGCGCTTCGCGCCGCAGCTACAGGCGAGCGGGCTGATGCCCGTGGCGGGCGCGGGTGGCGGCACGGCGATCACGCCACTCGGCAAGGTGACGGAGAAGACTCTGCTGCCGGGATCGAGCGTCTCCGTCCAGCTCGTGCGCGGCGACTTCGCGCTCGCCGCCGCCGGGACGGTCACCTGGCGCGACGGTGATCGCATCTACGCCTTCGGTCACCCGTTCCTTAGTCTCGGCATCTCCGACATGCCGATGACCGAGTCGTCGGTTATCACGGTCGTCTCGAACCTCAACAACTCTTTCAAGCTCTCTTCTTCGGGACAGATGGTCGGCACCATCTCGCAGGATCGCTCGACAGGCGTGTACGGTCAACTCGGTCGCGCGCCGAAGATGATCCCCGTCACGATCAACGTGCAGACGAGCCGCGACCGCGCGGAGAAGTACACCTATGAGATCGTTAACGATCCGTTCCTCGCTCCGCTCCTGCTCAACATCACGCTCTACAGCACGCTCACTTCGACCGAGCGCAGTTTGGGCGACTCGACCATCAGCGTGAGCGGCACGATTGACGTGAAGGGTCAGCAGCCGATCCGGCTTGAGCGTCGCTTCTCTTCAAACACGGCGGGCGCGCAAGCCGCCGGGTCGGTCGCGACGCCCGTCGCCGCGCTCCTGTCGAGCGGCTTCGATAATGTTGAGATCGGACAGATCACCATCAACATCGCCTCGTCCGACGAGCGCAGGGCGGGCACGCTTGAGCGCATCGCGCTCGACCGCACGGAGGTCGCGCGCGGCGAGACGGTCGAGGTGCAGGCGTTCGTCCGCACCGATTCGGGCAAGCAGTACGTGCAACGCATCCCCGTCGAGATTCCTTCGGACGTGCCGCTCGGTCAGCTCGTCCTCTTCGTCGGCGACGGCGGGACGCTGCAACAGGTCTCGGCGGCGCAGAACTTCGTGGCGAAGGATTTGGGTCAGCTCGTCGGGGCGATCAACAAGATCAAGAAGAACGACCGGCTCTACGTAAAACTCTTCCGCATCACGCCGGGCGCGATGGTCGGCACGGACGAGCTGCCATCCTTGCCGCCCTCGATGGTCGCCACCTTGAACAGCGAGCGCAGCTCCGGCGGCTTTACGCCGACCGCGCTCTCGCCCTTGAGCGAGAAAGAACTGCCACCCGCAGAGTTCGTCATCGAGGGTCAACAACTGATCGGCATCAACGTCGTGCGCTGAGACTCGGCGAGGGATTGCGAAGCTCAAAGACGGGGCGAGGTCGTTAAACCTCACCCCGTCTTTTTATTTGCTTGCGCGTGACCGCGAAGCGCGACCTACCGGCGATAGCTCTCTTCGAGTAGATCAACTTTCTCTTTGACAATGCGGCAGGCGTCCGCAACCAGATGCGGATCGTTGAGGTCAATGTCGAGAAAACGTTTGAGCAAAACGGCGGGCGGCGCGTCGAAGCCGTGACTCATGAGCGCGATGTAGCGCGGCACGAAGCGCGAAGGATCGCGCGCGTACAGCTCGTAATACTTGAGGGCGAGGAGAGCGCCGTAAACGTAGTTGATGTCGTAGAACGGGTCTTCGTACATCAGCGGGACGAGCATCCACTGGTTCTTCAACTCGTCGTGCTTGTCCGTCCAGATCGAGAAGCGCGAGTAGATCGCTTTGGTCAGCGCGTCGAGATCGTCCGCGCCCGTGACTGTGCCACGCGCGACGCCGTCATAGACGGCTTGTTCGAGCAACGCCTCGGGCGCAGCGACGAACATGACCGTTCCTTTGCCTTCGAGGAACTGCTCAAGGTAGTAACGCTTGCGGAGCGGGTCAGTCTCGTGTCGGTAGAGGTAATCCGGCAACAGGAATTCGTTAAAGATGGCGAACGACTCGGCGAAGTAGCTGGGGCTCGACGAATAGACGGGCAGAACGCCGCCGCGCGACATGAGCTGACGCTGCACGGCGTGTGTGGACTCGTGCGCGAGCACGCGCATGTCGTTGTATGAGCCCGCGAACCCTGCGGCGTAGAACATACTGTCCGTGCCGACGAAGCCCTGACTAAAACCGCCTGACTTACGGTTCGCGCCGGGCACGATATCCATGCGCCCGTTCATCGGATCGAGCAGCGCGGCGAGTTCGCGCCCGTACGCCGAGCCAAGCGGCACGAGCGCGTCGCGGATGGTGCGACTCGCCTCTTCGATGGTGAATCGCGGCGGCTCGAAACGCGGCGGGCGCACAGACATGTCCCAGAGCTGCGCGTCCTTTTCGCCGGTGAGTCCTCGGACGTAATCGGCGCGCAGTTGCTGGTAGCGCTTGTAGAGATCGGCTTGAGCAGCGACCTGCTCCAACAGGTTGTTCACCTCCGCCTTGCTCCAGTAGCGAGCGAAATAGGAAGCCTCCGCCGCGCCCTCGAAGTGTCGCCGACGCGCGAGGTCGTTGCCCGCGAGCGCGAGGCGCGTCAGCGTGAAGGCGTAGAGGTCGCGCTGCGAGGCGAGCGCGGCGTAGCGTTGCTTGAAGCGCTCCTCGCGCACGACGCGTTCGGGCACGCCCGGTTTCGTCTGCGCGTTGGCGGGCGGCGTGCGCGCGATCAATTTCTGGTAAAGCTCATACTGCCACTCGCGGTTGAGCGGCGCGGTCGCGTTCAGCAACTCCTCCTCTTTGAGCGAGAGCGTGTGCGAGCTGTCGCGACGGGCGGTCTCGACGGCAAAGAGATATTTCTTGAGCGCGGGCTTTCGCGAGACGAAAACCGCGAGCCTGTGTTCGTCGAGGCGCATCAGCTCTTGCTGAATGAAAGCTGTGCGCGCATTCATTTCGGCGTCGAGCGTGGAGCTTCCCGAGCGGCTCGCCTCGTCCTGCGTGTTCACCGCGCTGCGCAGGTAGAGGTAGATGTAGTGGCGCGCGAACTTCACCTGCGCGGCGTCGTAGAGTTCGAGCATGCGTTGCAGGTTGTCGGCGGACGCGCCGACCCGACCCTTGAAGCTTTCCAACTCCTTTAACGTCGCGTAGAGCGTGGCGCGATCTGCTTTCTCCGCTTCGGGGCTCGCGAAGTAGTAGCGCACGAAATTGAAGTGGTACTGCGCCGCCTGCTGCGGCGGGATAGCGACGAATTGAGCTTGACCAAAGACCGATCCGCCCGGCGCGGCGCAGCAGAGCAGGAGCGTAACGCACAGGCGCGTCGGTGACGTGAAGCCGAATCGCCCCGACGCCTTGTACGCGCTCATCCGAAGCGAGGTTGCCGACAGTCTCATAGACGCGAAGAGTAACGGCACGGCTGCGTCCGTGTCTTGTAGGATGTGAATTCCCGTTGTACTAGATTAATCGCGGGAGTGTCGGGCGCGGTATCGCGCGGGGGTCGTGCCCGTCACGCGCTTGAAAGTTTTAGAGAAGTGACTCTGATCGTAGAAGCCCGCCGAGACACCGACTTGGGCGAGCGTTGCGCCGGGTTTCATGAGTTCGCGGCAGGCGAATTCGACGCGCTCGCGCCGCACCATCTCGCCGACGGTGCAGCCGTAGCAGCGTCGAAACTCGCGCGCCAGAGTTACGGCATGGACGCCGACCTCGCCTGCGATTTCGTTAAGCGTCAGACATTCGGCGAAGCGCGACATAACAAGATCATGCGCCCGCGCAAGCCAACGCGGGGGGTGCACCGCAACGTTGTCGGCGTTGAGCGCGAGGCGCGCGGTCGCCGCGATAAGCTCAAGCGCAAGCCCTTCGACGGCGAGGTGAGACACCACATCGGGCGCGCAAAACTCTCGATACAATCTACAGGCAAGCTCGTCCATTAAACTGCTGCGAGACCCGGCGGCGTGAGCCGCCCGTAGATCGGCGCGGCTCAGGTCGCTCGCACGCGCGCCGTCCAGCTCGACGCGGAACAGTCGGACGGCTTCATGATCGAAATGTTGGGAGTGCAATTCTCCCGCCGGGTGAAAGAGCAGCGTCCTCGGTCGGCAGGCGCGCACGTCGCGCCCGAAGTGCTCCGTGTATGTCCCGCTCAGGACGAAGCCGAAATAGGGCGACGCGTGAGAATGACGCGGCAGGCGCAAGCCCGGCTCGTAGCGCGTCTCGGACAGGCTGAATCCGGCGGCGCTGAAGTTCTTCAGCGTGCGCCCGTAGAAGTTACCTCGCGCGAGTTGAGAATGCATCACTTGGCTCGACATCACCGGATTAGGCGTTAAGGGAATATACGCCGACGAGCGGGAAAAGAGAACGAGGCGGCAACATGCTTTAGCGCACGACGAGAGGGAACCTCTGCTCTGTCGCTCATGTTTGGGGACGTGCGACGACGAAAAGGTATCGCCGCTCCGATCCCGGCATCAAAGTCTCTTCACACGGCAGCGAGAGTGTGTCGATGCTTGCGCGCAGACTGTGCCCGCCACAGAGCAGCAGCATCGCGTCGGGCGGCGACCACGCGACGAGTACGGGCAGCATCTCCGTGAACCTTTCGAGCGCGCGGCACGTCACGGCTTGCGCGTCCGGAGCATCCGTCTCTTCAAATCGCATGTTGATGACACGCGCCACGTCTCGCAAACCTAGTGCGCGCAGTGCTTCGTTGAGGAAGACGGATTTTTTCGCCGACGCCTCGATGAGCACGGCGCGCAGATCGTCTCGCGCGACGAGGCACGGGATGATGGGAAGCCCCGCGCCGGAGCCCACGTCGAGCACGCTTGCATCGGGCGGCAAATGCTTGAGCGCGACCAGAGATTCGAGGACGTGGCGTGTGGCGAACTCGGCGGGCGCGCACGGGGCGACGAGGTGGAGGCGCGCATTCCAACGCTCGACCAGCTCGAAATAGTCGGCGAGCCGCGCGATCTGAGCGCGGCTGAGCCGCACGTCGAACCGTTCGCCGTGTTCGTCCAGTGCATCGGCGAACTCTTGCCGTCGAGGTGTCATCCCACCCTCCCTGCTTGGAAACTCTGCCGCGCCTGAGTTAGCTTAGCCGAAGATGAACGAACGCGCACAGCCGGAGCCGACGACGCGAGCCGGGTCGCTCGCGGAGGAGCACGAGCGTCTGGGTCGAGCCGCTGCAGAGATCGTCGCGGCTCACGCACGCGCGCTCGATGATGCGACGGTTGTCTCGCGCGCCACGCCCACGGAACTCGAAAGACTTTTCGACGAGCCGCTCCCGCGCGACGGCACGACGCCGGAAGAGTTGTTCGCGCGCATCAAGCGCGACATCATCCCACACTCGATGATGATCCCAAGCCCGCGCTACTACGGGCTCTTTAACCCGACGCCCCTCCCCATTGCCGTCTGGGCTGACGCCATTGCCTCCGCCATCAACCAGAATCAGGCTGTGTGGCGCAACTCGCCCGCCGCGAGCGTGGTCGAGGCGCGCGTCCTGCGCTGGCTCTGCGAGATGGTCGGCTACGGCTCACAGAGCTACGGCACGATGACGAGCGGCGGCTCGGAAGCGAATCTCATCGCGCTCAAGTGCGCACGCGACCGCGCCGCGAGTTCAGCGCGCGACTTCGGGCTGACACGCTCCGCGCGAGAGAACATCAGTTTCGTCGTCTATGCGTCGGAGCAGTCGCACTACTCTTTCGAGAAGAGCGTGGACATACTTGGCATGGGCAGGCGCAATCTGCGCAAGGTGGCGACGGACGAACGCTTCCACATACGCATCGGCGCGCTGCGCGAAGAGATCGAGCGCGATCTCGCGTCGGGCAACGTCCCCGTCTGCGTCGCGGGCGCAGCGGGCGCGACCTCGACGGGCGTGATAGACCCGCTCGACGAGTTGGCTGATGTCGCGCGCGATTATGGCATCTGGTTCCACGTCGATGCGGCTTACGGCGGCGCGCTCGCGATGTCTGAGAAGTATCGCTATCTGCTCAAAGGCATCGAGCGCGCCGATTCCATCACCATCGATCCCCATAAGTGGATGTTCGTACCGTTCGCGGCGGGCGCGACGCTCGTGCGCGACGGCGGGCGCGTCCTGCGCGATGCCTTCGATATCACGCCCGAATATCTGAGCGAGGAGCGCGGCGGCGAGGATGTGCCCTTCGACTGCTTCCGCTACGGGCAGCTCGGCACGAAACGCTTCAACGCGCTCAAAGTCTGGATGGCGCTCAAGTCGCTCGGCACGCGCGGCTATGCAGAGATCGTCGAGCGGCAGATCGATTTAACAAAATATCTTGCTGCGCGCCTCAATGATGCGGAGAACTTCGAGACTGTGGGCGAGGTTGAGACCGCCGTCTGCTGCTTCCGCTTCATGCCTGCCAACTTTGCAGGTGAAACGGTCGAAGCCGTGAACGCGCTGCAACAGGCTCTGCAACAGCGCGTCGAGAGAAGCGGCGAGGCTTGGCTCTCGACGACCGTGCTCAAAGGTCGCCGCGCGCTGCGCGCCAACGTCAACAGCTTCCTGACGGAGCGCAGGCACATAGATGATCTGGTAGAATTACTGACACGTGAGAGCCGCGAATTAATGAAAGGGAAGTGAGCGCGTATGAGACTAGCTAAAGTTTTTTCCATCGGTCTCCTGCTCGCGTCGTGCTACGCACTTGCGCCTACGGGCGCGCGTGCGCAGGGCGAGACTGAAAAGTCTCTGCCCGCGCTCAAGTCGCAAGCGGAGTTCGACCGCCTCGCGCGCGTCAATACAGACACAGGATATCCTCTGCCTTACGTCCTCTTCGTCATAGATCGAAAGGATGGCAATCGGATTTACTACGTCAACTCGCGCCGCTACCGCTTCCACAAGGATTTCGTCAACGGCACGTATCTCTCGCTCGACCGTGGTCAGGATTTCTTCGACAAGAATTATTTGCGCGCCGACCGCCGCTTCATCCTCGGCACGCTCGCCTATCAAACGCCCTTGAAGCGTTGGACGTTCGAGTTTTGGGAGGGTGACACGATCCCTGCGGAGCAGATCAAGCTCGTCGCCGACGTGCTCAAGCAAACGTTCTTCGCACCCGTCGCCTTCAAGCCGAATTCACTGCGGCAAGACGAATCGTCGGCAACGGTCGCCGATCTTTCGCGCGTCTCGCAGAGCGACATCACGCGCGAGCAGGAGTACATCCCTCTGAATCTGGCGCGCGCGACGGGGCGCGTCCACGTCATCAAGAATTTGGACGAGCACGTCGAAATCGGCGACAACGAAATCCTCGTCCTCGCGGACGTGCCGCTGCACCTGCCGCCCGTGGCAGGCATCATCACGAGCAAACCTTCGACGCCGCTCGCGCACATCAACCTGCTCGCTAAAAGCTGGGGCGTGCCGAATGCCTACGTTAAAAACGCCTTCGATCTCTTCAAGCAGTACGACGGCTGGTGGATCGTCTTCGAGACTAAGACCGGCAACTACACGATCAGCCGCGCCGACAAGAGCGCGCTCGACGAGCACTTGAGGCGCGTCATGGAGCGGCGCGATCTGATGACGCCGCGCTACGATCTCTCCGTCAAGCGGCTCGCCTCTTTGAGCGAGCAGCGCGCGCGCTCCGTCGTCGCCTACGGCGCGAAGTCCGCGAACCTCGGCGAGGTCTTGAGCGCGAAAATTCCGGGCGTCGTCGTCCCCGCAGGATTTACGATCCCGTTTTACTACTATGATCAGTTCGTCAAAGAGAACAATCTCGAAGAGTCTATCGCGGCGATGCTCGACGATCAGAAGTTCGTCCATGATCCGGCGTACCGGCGCGAACATCTCAAACAGATGCGCGCGACGATTCAGGCAGGGAAGTTCGACGAGAACCTGCGCCGTGAAGTCCTGCGCCGTTACCACGCCGAGTTCGCGGGCAAGGGCGTGTTCGTGCGTAGCTCCACCAACACAGAGGACTTGCCGAACTTCAACGGCGCGGGTCTCT
>JAVXVR010000182.1:0-5173 GCA_032230165.1 Acidobacteriota bacterium
CGCGCGCGCTCCTCGAAGATTTGGCGCACACGCTGCGCGGCTTCGCCGAGGGCTTGACCTACTCGCCCGCGCGCCTCGCCGAAGTCGACAACCGCCTCGCTGAGATCGCGCGGCTCAAGCGCAAGTATGGCGGCTCAATCGAGAGCGCGGTCGAACACCTGACGCGCTCGCGCGAACGTCTCCAATTGCTCGAACACTCGGACGAGCGCGCCGAGGAGATCGCGAAGGAGTTGCGCCACGCCCGCGACGCTTACCTCGAAGCCGCGCTGCAACTCCACGACGAGCGTTCGCGCGCGGCGAAGGATTTCCGGCGCGGAGTGGAAAAGTCTCTGGGCGAGGTGGCGATGGAGCACGCACGTTTCGAGGCGCGCGTCTCGTCACCTTCGGATGAAGAGTTGCGCGCCGATGAAGCCGCGCGCGTCTATGCGCCGACCGGAATTGACGCCGTCGAGTTCTTCTTCTCCGCCAACGCGGGCGAACCCGTGCGCCCTCTCGCGAAGGTCGCGTCGGGCGGCGAGGCGTCGCGCTTGATGCTCGTCCTTAAAACCATCGCAAGCCCGACGCGCTTCCCTCGCACCATCGTCTTCGACGAGGTGGATGCAGGCATCGGCGGGCGCGTCTCCGAAGCCGTCGGGCTGAAATTGAAGGCGCTCGCGCGCACCAATCAGGTGCTCTGCGTCACGCATCAGGCGCAGATCGCGCGCTTCGCAGACACGCACCTGCTTGTCAACAAGTCGGCGATCAAGGGGCGCACGGAGATCGACGTGGGCAAGCTCGAACGCGCGCGCCGCGTGGAAGAGATCGCGCGAATGCTCACCGGCGCGGAGATCACAGACGCGGCGCGGCGGCACGCGCGCGAGATGTTAAAGACCGCTTAAGGCTCGCCGGTAACTGACAGGGTCGGCTATAATCAACCTGTCAACGTAATCCCCTCAAAACCCCCGAATCTCTCCCCAAACGGCGACGCGGAAATCGCCGTGCCGCAAAGTCTCTCAAACGTAATGTGATAACTCTTTGACGAGACCGCTTCACATTACCTGCGCCCCCGATTCTGAAAGCGGACGAAACAGATGATCATCAAATTGAAAAGAGTCGCGATCTGTGCGCTCATGCTTCTCATCTTCGGGGCGAGGGCGCGGGGGCAGTCAGCCACGCCGGAGCCGTCACCTCAAGCGTCGCCTCAGTCGTCGCCGTCTCCGACGCCGAAGGACACACTCAAAAAGATCGTCCGCGACGTGAAGTTTCGCAACCGGAATTTCCCGGAGCGTTCAAGCCGCACGTTAATCGGCATCGGTTCAAAATATACGAGCCTCGCGCTTCGCGGGATGAAGCAGGGCGCTGGCTTCGGGGGCGGAGTCGAGGTATCGTCCGCCGACGCCATTCCCGCAATCGAGTTTCGCGCCACCGCGCAGGTGACGACGAAGCTCTATCGCACCTTCGAGGGAGAGGCTTACGTGCCGCGCGTCGGCGACGAACAGACACACGCAGATATCTGGTTCAACTACACGCGTCGCACGCGTGATAACTTCTTCGGCATCGGTCCGCTCGTCAACCGCGCCAGCGAGACGAACTATTCACTAGAAGAGCGCAGCTTCAACGCAGGGCTCTTCCGCGACTTCACCCGCGCCGCGCAAGCTGGCGTCTACGTCCGCTTCGCAAACGCGCGCGCCTTCCGTGGCGAAGACGAAGGTGATCCGCCCGTCGGTCTTCTGTTCTCCGGCGACCCTTCGCGAGTTCCCGCGACGCGCTTCCTGCCCGGTCTCGACACTCACGCGGAAATCTTTTCCGTCGGCGCGTATGGCGCATACGACCGGCGCGACAACTCGCGCGGGCTCACGCGCGGCGCGTACCTCTACGGGCGCGTCGCCTCGAACGACGGACTCAAGCACGGCAGCTTCTCCGACTTTGGCTGGTTCGAGACTGAATTGGACGGGCGCGGCTACGTGCCGCTCGGCGGCGATAAGACTTCCGCCGCGCTACGCGCCTACGCGTGGCTCAAGAATCCGAAGGGCGCGAGCCAGATTCCTTTCTACGACATGGCGTTTCTCGGCGGTCGCTCTTACGTGCGCGGCTACGACGAGTATCGCTACTTCGGCAACAACCTGCTGATGTTTACGGCGGAACTGCGGCAGACCGTCTGGTCGAAGTCCGAAACGAAGGGCGTTGACGTCTTCGCCTTCGGCGACACGGGGCAGGTCTGGGGCGACAACCGTTCGCAGGTTGATCCCGTCATCTTAAGGAACGACAAGTTCGATGCGCGCAACTGGCGCGCGTCCGTGGGTGGTGGCGCAGAGTATCGCGCGAGTGGGGCGTTTGTCCTGCGCGTCGAGGCAGCACACAGCAACGAGGGGAATAAATTCTACGTCTCCTTCGGTCGAGGTTTCTAAAGCGCGTGCGCGGGGCGGGGAATTAAAGTTGATGCAAATAATTTAACCGGAGAACGTAACACGATGGACGAGCGGAAGCTGACGGAGCTGGTGAAGGAAGCGCTCGCTGAGTCGAAGCGCACCGATTGTGAATTGATCAATGTGAAGCCGGACGCAAACAGCACGTGGCGCGTCGAGCTGATGGACGTGATGTTGAAGCGCGAGCCGTTCAGCGTGCGCATCTCTGATGCGGATTCCGATCAGGAGATCAAAGAGTCGCTGCGCCGCGCCATCGCCGAGCACTTCAGCATCGAGAGCTACTGAACGCCGAGAGCTGTCAGGTCTTCAAATAGGCTCGCTCATGATGACGGGAGAAGCGCCGTTCCTCACGGCTAAAGTGTCGCAACGCGACGCTCCAACTCTTTCGCGATCTCCGTCGCGTCTTCATCTCCAAACTTAACGGGATCGCCGAATCTGAGCGTCACTTCGCCCGGCAGTGCGATCCTTCGTCCCTCACGCTTGAGCTTGTAAAGCCCTTCGAGACGCACGGGTACGACCGGCACGCCGAGTTCCTTGACGAGCAGACCCGTGCCCGCCATGAACGGGTTCATGTGCCCATCTTTCGCGCGCACGCCTTCGGGAAAAACGAGCAGGATGAAGCCGCGATCCAGCGCCTCACCCGCGAAGGCGAAGCTGCGCCGGAAGCCGCTCTTTTTCGGCAGCGGGAAGACGTTGAAGAAAGCGACGACGAGCGCGTACTGCGCGAGTCCGCGAAGCCGCATGATCAAGCCTGTGCCTGCGGACGCGTGTCGCCAGTCGCGCAGCAGCTCGCCCTCCATCGCAACGGCGAGTCGTCGTGCGAATCGTCCGGGAAGCGCCGCCAACACGAGCGCCTGATCGGCGCGCGTGACGTGGTTTGCGACGAAGAGGACTGGACTGTCACCCAACCGCGCGAGCCGTTCGCGACCCACGACGCGCAGGGGAGACATCAGACGCACGAGTGGAATGACGATGGTAGAGAGGAGCACGATCCTGATCCACGTCGCCGGAAAACGCTGCGCCCAGCGCGGGTAAGGGTATGGCGCGCGCGCCTGTCCTTCATCTTCGCGCCAGCCTTCGCTCGCACCGTGGGCGATAAGTTGTTGCACGTCGCCGAGCGTGGTCGCGGCGGTGAACGCCGCCTCGTCGATCTCCAACTGATAACGATCTTCGAGCGCGCCCAAAAGCTCAACCCTGCCGAGCGAGTCGAGATTAAGATCGGTCGCCAAGCTCATCGAAGCAGAGAGCCGCGCTGACTTAACGTCGCCGCCGACGCGCGCGACTAACTCCGCGAGCGCGTTTGACGACGACACGGAGGCAATAGTCTCCTCTTCCGCATCATCTTGCGCCGCGAGACGCGCGCGCGCGATTTCGGCGACCTCGCGGCGGAGGACTTTCTGCGTCGGCGTGCGCGGCAGATCGCTCTCGTGCCAGACGAGCCAGCGTCGAATCTGTTGATGACGCGCAAGCCTCTCGTTGGCGCGCCTGATGATCGCCTCAACGTCCGCACTCTCATCTCGCAGCACGATGACGGCGAGGGCTTCCATTCCGCGCGCGCCTTCGAAGCCGACGACGGCGCTCGCGCGCACCACGCGTTGGTGGTTAAGCGCTGCTTCCAAATCTTCCGGGTGGACGTTGAGCCCCGCGCCGGTGACGATCACGTCCTTGCGGCGACCTTTGAAGTAGAGTTTGCCGCCCGCATCCATCTCCGCTACGTCACCTGTGCGAAGCCAGCCTTCCGAGTCTCCGATAGCGCGCACCGCGCCGCCGTCCCAGTAGCCGGGCGAAACGTTAGCGCCGCGCACCATGATCTCACCATTCTCGCCGATCTTGATCTCTTGCCCCGGCAGCGTCCGCCCGATTGAGCCGCGCCCCGGCTTGAACGGATGGTTGACGCTGACGAGCGACGCGGTTTCCGTCATGCCGTAGCCCTGCACGACGCCGTAGCCGAGGCGACGCCAGAACGTCTCTGTCTCATCGTCGAGCGTCGCGCCGCCGACGACGAAAGCCCAGAACTTCCAGCCGAAGCTTCGATGGACTTTGCGGAATGAGAGCCAGCGTCGCAGTGTGCCCCAGCGCGCTGCGTCTTCAAGCTGGCGTCGAAACTTCTCGCGCTGCGCGGGCGCGCCCGCGTCTCGCTCGATCTTCTCGCGCAGCGTGTCGAGCAGTCGCGGGACGGCGACGATGACGGAGACGCGCTCGCGCTTTGTTGTCTCAACAATGTCAGAAGGTTTGAGCGACTCCTGGAAGAAGACTTCGCCGCCGACGAGCTGTGGAACGAACATGCCCATGAACTGACCAAAGACGTGGCTAAGCGGGACGAGGCAAAGAAATCGCAGAGGTCGGACGAGCCTCTCCCACTTGAGATATTTTTCCATCCCACGTTCAAGCGGCGCGAGGTTCGCGAGTAGATTTTGGTGCGTGAGGACGACGCCCTTCGGCTCGGCGGTCGTGCCCGAAGTGTAGATGATCTCTGCGATGTCCGCCGCGGCGATGTCAACATTCCGGTAATGTGCGTCCGAGTGTCGCGAGACTGTTTCGCTAAACTGTGAGAGTCGCAGGGCTGGCAACGTGCCCGCTAGCTCTTCCGCCTCCACGTCGCCGTAGAGCAACAGCTTCGCGCCGACCTGTGTCTGCACGCGCGCGGCGAAATCGGGCGCGCTCGCGGCGTCGAGCGGGACGACGATCGCGCCGCGCAGCAAACAGCCGAAGAACGCCGCGACCCACTCGGGGCTGTTCTCCCCCCACAGGATGACGCGGTCACCCTT
>JAVXVR010000537.1:0-8326 GCA_032230165.1 Acidobacteriota bacterium
CGAAGCCAAGGTCATTTCTCGGTTTGAAGCTGCTTGAGCAGTTCCTCGCGGAAGTAGTTCGCCGGGATCGTGCCCTGGCGCATAAATAGTAGATGAAATTGTTTGGGCGCGAAGCGGTCGCCGAGTTGGTGTTGCGCGTCTGCGCGGAGCGCAAAGATTTGATCTTTGCCGAGCCGATAGGTGATGGCCTGTGTCGGCCACTTAGAGTAACGGAAGATGGCGCGGCCTGCGCCGTCGCAACTCGCGCGTTTCGCGTCGCTCAAGGCCGCCGTATCGCGGCACGAGCCGGGCTGAAAATCGACGACCTGCGAGAAGAGATCGACCGCGTCATCAAACGACATGCGCCCGGTGTGGATACCTGTGTCGATGCGGACGCGCAGGTCGCGATAGAGCTTGCCCTGCAACTGATAGAGCCGTTCTTCGGGCGTGTAGAAACCGTCGGGCGCACCCGGTTGCGGCTCGGCCATGAGCGCTTCGGAATAGAGCGCCCAGCCCTCCGCCGCCATCGAGTCTTCCCACATCGATGATGAGCCTTCGACCTCGCCGGGCGTGAGCCAGCGCACGCCGCCGATCCGGTCGCGGTACTGCGTCATGATCTTGTAGTGCCAGTCGTGACCGGGGAAGCCCTCGTGCGCGGACAGATCGGCGAGCGCGGCGCGGTTGTTCTCCTTGAGCACGCCCTGATCGTTCGTGCCGGAGGTGGTGACGTAGAAGCGACCCGTCCCGCTCTGCTTGAAGGGCGGGGCGGGATAATATGCCGCACCGTCAATCGAAGCGCGAAGGGGCGGGGGAGTTTCGACCACGTCCAACTTGTAGTCGGCGGGCACATCGAAGATGCCGGACTTGCGACCGTAGTCAACGAGGCGCACGCCAGCTTCCTCGTACCACTTGACCATCTCGGCGTCGGTCTTCGGGTAATCCTTGCCGAGTTCGTCGAGGACTGCGCGGACAATCTCTCCCCCCCTCTCATCCCTTGAGGTCATCGTTGAAGCCTGCGCAGAGTGCCGCGGATCGCTGTCGCCGATCTTGATCTTATGAGCCGTCGCAATTTCACCAGCGAGACTGATCATCTCCTCCCGCGTCTGCATGACGATAGATAACGACTCGTCAAAGAGCTGCGCAGCGGTCTTGTCCGTGACGTGAAGATTGTTCTTGAGCGCCCAGTTGTACTCCTCCTCGCCCATCGAGAAGCGGTCGGCGCGAAACTGCGACTTGATCCCTTCGATGCCTTGCTTCGTTGCGTCGTCGAAGAAGTTTTGCGCGATGAAGTCGTGCAAGCCCCGATATGCTGCTGCCGCCGCCTTGCCCGCGTCCGTGATCTGCTTGAGCAGTTCGTCGCGCTGGGATTTCATCTCCACACGCTGATCCCCTGGAGCGATGCGTTCGGCAGCGGTCTTCGGCAGCGTCTCCTCGAAATACTTGGCGTCGGCGTCGGTCGTGTTGAGTCCATCGCGGCGCAGCATCCGCCAGTCGGGCGTGTTGCCGCTCTTGATGCCCGCCGCGAGTTGATCCTGCGCGACCTGCATGTAGCGCGGGATGGCTTGCAGGCGTTTGACGACGAGCGACCACTCGTCGGGCGTGCCGTAGGTCTTGTCGCCCGTCTGCGTCATGCCCTGCATCTGGAAATCAATCGCGCGGAAGGGCTCGTTCGTGTAGGTGTCGAGCGCGCGCTCCTGATAGCGACGCTGGTGCTGATGGAGCAGAAACTTCACTTGCGCGAGCGCGACCTCGCGATCAATGCGCGATGCGGGCGAGAGCTGCGCGGCGTCAATCGCCTCGAAGGTCTTCTGCTCGTCGGCGAGCCACTTGTCTTCCGCCTCGAGCGCGGCAGCAGAGTGATCGCGCAGCCAGCCGTCCACCTCGCGCAGGGAGGGGTCGAGCCCGCCGCCGCCCAGATACGTGTTGACGACGGGAAAGCGGCGCAAAAACTCGCGGACGTAAGCGTCGTGCGCGGTCTTAAACCCGGCGTCGCCCGACGTGGAAGAAGTGTTCGCAGAGTTGGTCTGATTGGTCGTCGGCTGCATACAAGAGACGAGCGAGAGCAGGAGCGAGACGGACAGAAGCTGGCTGAGTCTTTTCATCATTTCACCTCGACCTGTGGACGCGCCGGAAAAGTTCGCGACCGGCGGAAGCAACGCGGCGCGCGCGGCGCACATCCGAATTGGCGAGCATAGCAAGAACCCGAAGGGTCGCTCGAGGGGGGCGATCCGGAAGGTGATTCTCCTGTGGTTCCCGCCCGGCGTGATGAGCACGCGCCGGGCGGGTTTTTTTAATAGCATTCAGCCGTCAGCAATCAGCAGTCAGCCGATCCGTTGTGAATCGCGGCGCTTCATTCAATGGTGACTCGCTATCTGGATCACGGAAAGCTGAGCGCTGAATGCTGACGGCTGAATGCTGACGGCTGAATGCTACTGCTGCTTCTTCCCCGTAAACTTGAGCGCGGGCGCGGGGATAGGCAGGTTGTTGACTTTGATCGTGCCCGTCATCTCGCCGCCTACGACGCGCGCCGAGACCTGTGCATCGAAGGAGCGACCCTGAAGCGCGAGCGTGACTGTAGCCTCGAAGCCGTCGCCATTCGAGCGCACCTCGCCGAGCGCGCCTTCGCCGAGCTGCGACTTGATCGAGCCCGTCACCTCGCCGCCCGCGCCGGGCGCGAGCGAGAGCGTCGCGGGGTATTGACCGAAGGGCGTCTTTACGTCCAGATTCCACGTGCCGAACAGCTCGCCCGCTTCGCCCTCCGCCTGCGCGCCTTTGCCTATAGTCGGTTTCGCGTCCATCCCGCCTCCTTGTTCTTTGCGCCGCCCCGTGCTGTCGTAAAGCTCTACTTCGTCGGCGTAGGGTTTGATTTGATCGCCGAGCGCGGCGGCGTCGCCGACGATGACGACTGCCGCGCGGTCGGGTGTGACGTACTCGCGCGCGACGCGCTGCACCTCTTCGCGCGTGACAGCCTGCACGCGGTCGCGATAGGTCTGCAAATAGTCTTCCGGTAGCGAGAACATCTTGATCTGCACGAGCTGATCGATGAGACCGTCCAGAGTCTCAAGTCGGATCGGGAAGATGCCCGTCAAATAACTCTTCGCGTCGCGCAACTCCTTCTCCGAGACCGGCTCGTCGCGTATGCGATCAAACTCGTAGAAGAACTCACGGAGCGAGTCGCCCGTCACGGGCGAGCGCACCTCTGCGGTGGCGCGGAAAGAGCCTGCCTCGCGCCGCGCATCGAGGTTCGTGTACGCGCCGTAGGTATATCCCTTCTCCTCGCGCAAGTTCATGAAGAGTCGCGAGGAGGCGTTTGCGCCGAGCACTGTGTGCATCACGAGCGCGGGGAAATAGTCTGGGTGTGTGCGCGGGATGGCGAGATTAGCGATGATGATGTTCGACTGCGCCGAGCCCGGACGATCCACTAGATAAACGGCGCGCTTGCTCCGTACGGGCGGGGCGGGGAAGTCCGCGCGACGGATTTCGCCGCGCTGCCAGGAGCCGAACAGGTCTTCGATCCACTTCAACATCTCGTCGCGACCGAAGTCGCCGCCGACGACGAGCACGGCGTTGTTCGGGATGAACGTCGAGCGGTGGAACGAGGCTACTTCAGCGCGCGTCGCGGCGTCGAGAGATTCGGGCGTGGGCGCGACGATGTGGTAGGGGTGCGCGCCGTAGATGACTTTCGAGACGCGCTCGTTGGCTAAAAACGCCGCTTGCCCGCGCTGCGCGATCAGGTTTTGCAGCGTGTTCTGTTTCGTCAGCTCCAGCTCGTCTTCGGGAAACGTCGGGCGCAAGGAGACATCCGCTGTGAGCGCGAGAATCTCTTCGGCGAAGGTTGAGAGCGCGGTCGCGGCGACGGTCGTGTAGTCGGAGTTCGCACCGGCGGTCAGAGTCGCGCCGATGCGCGCCACGTCGTCGGCGAGCTGACGGCTCGTACGCGATTCCGTCCCCTCGTTGAGCATTCCGGCGACCAAATCTGTCAGACCGGGTCGCTCTGCCGGGTCGTGTGCGTCGCCCGTCGGGAAGGCGAGGCGGAGACTGACGAGCGGCAGCCTGCGATTTTCCAGCAACACAACGCGCAAGCCGTTCGCCAGCGTCAACTCTTCGGACGCAGGTAGATTCAGCGGGCGCGGCGCGAGTGGCGCGGGCGGCTCACGGCGGAAATTCTCGATCTCTTGTTCGGTTCGGCTCATGTTTAAAACGATGAAGTAGGAACGATGAACGATGAAGTGAAGACAGCCGCTCTTACTTCATCGTTCATCGTTCCTACTTCATACTTTCGTCGTCGGCGCATCCGCGGGCTGCGCGGGTTTCTCAAGGTGCGGCGTGGTCGGCGCGCCCGGCGCGTCGGGCGTTGTCGTGGTCGGCGCATCGGGCTGCGCGGGCGGGCGCGGCGGCACTTGCGGCGGGGGCGCGCCGGGCTGTTCGGTTTCGCCCGTCGAGGCGGCGGCTGACGGCGCATCTGCCTCGGCTTCGTCGTGCGCGGGCACGACTTCGATGAGCGAGAAGTTGTCGGTCGCTAAGTATCGTGCGGTCGCGTCCCTGATCTCTGCGGGCGTGACGGCAAGGTAGCTTTCGAGTTCGGTGTTGAGCAGTTCGGGGTCGCCATCGTAGAGCGCGTACTCGGCGAGCATCTGTGCGCGGTACATGGTGGACTGACGACCGCGCACGGCGTCGTTCAAAAGGTTGTTGCGCAGCTTCTCCATCTCTTCCGCGCCGGGACCCTCTTCGGCGAGTTGCCTGATCTCTTCCTGAATCGTGCGGCGAATCTCTTCGGTCGTGCGACCGGGCTTCGGGATGGCGAAGAGGTAGAGCGAAGAGGGACCGCGCCGCTCGGCGACGCCGCCCTGCACGGCGACGACCGACTCGTCGCCCTTCACGAGCTTTTGGTAGAGCCGCGAGCTTTCGCCTTCGAGCAGGAGATCGCTGGCGAGCATGAGCGCGTAGAACTCCGGCGTGCGGCGCACGGGCGACTTCCAGCCGAGCATCAGCGCGGGCAGTTGCGCGAAGCGGTCGGGGTACGACTCGAAGCGCGCGGCGACTTCCGGCGGCTCGCTCACGTCCACCGAGGGCGGCGCGGGCTGCGAAGGTATCGTGGCGAAATACTTTTCGACGAGCGCGCGCGCGCCGGCGGGATCGAAGTCGCCGACGATGGTGAGCACGGCGTTATTCGGCGCGTAGTAGATGCGGAAGAACTCGCGCACGTCTTCGACCGAAGCGTCGTCTAAGTCTTCCATCGAGCCGATGGTCGAGTGTGCGTTGGCGGGATTGCAAAAGACCAGCTCGTTTAAGCGCAGGAAGGCGTTCGAGTATGGGCGGTTGTCGTAAGTCAGCCGCTTCTCCTCCTGCACGGCGTGGCGCTGGTTGTCGAGATTCTCCTGCGAGACTTTGAGCGAGCGCATTCGGTCGCTCTCCAACCAGAGCGCGAGCGGTAGTTGATGCGCGGGGAGCGTCTCGTAATAGTTGGTGCGCTCGCTCGATGTCGTGCCGTTCATCGTGCCGCCCGAATTGAAGATGTACTGGAAGTGCGCCGCTTTGGGTACGTTCTCCGAGCCCTGAAACATCATGTGCTCGAAGAGGTGCGCAAAGCCCGTGCG
This sequence comes from Acidobacteriota bacterium, assembly GCA_032230165.1. Classification (GTDB taxonomy): domain Bacteria; phylum Acidobacteriota; class Blastocatellia; order Pyrinomonadales; family Pyrinomonadaceae; genus JAIVGV01. The sequence goes on from JAVXVR010000537.1 coordinate 5,577, forward strand.
CCCCTCGCGCTCGTTGCGCGAGCCTACGTCGTAATAGACGGCGACAGAGACGACGGGCACGCTGTGATCTTCGCTCAAGACGACGCGCAAGCCGTTCTCAAGCTTGAACTGTTCGATGGTGACTTGCGGCAGTGTGAGTGTCTCAGGCAAACAGAATGACCTCAGTAAACGTTGAAGTTGTATTCGACGAGCGCGTACTGCGAAACCTTGCGCCCGTCCTTTTGCGCGGGCTCGAACTCGATCCGCTGGGCAGCTTTAACCGCTTCCTCAGTCACGCCGTAGGGCAGCGACTTCAGAACTTCAATCTTCACATCGACGCGACCGTCTGCGCGCAGGATGAGCTTGAGGAGCACGCTGCCGTGCACCTGCTTGCGCCGCGCCTCTCGCGGGTAGTCTGGCTCCGGTCGCGACTTGATGACGGCTCGCTGTGTGACCTCGCGGGTCGTGAAGACCCGGTTGTAGTCTTCTCCGCCCGGCTGCTTCACAGCTCCACCGCCGCCCGGCGACTGCTCGCTGCCGCCTTCGCCAACGCCGCGCCCCACCCCCGGCGGGTCTTTGCGTTTGGCACGACCAGACTGGGCAAAGGCGGACGCCACGCCGTAGGCTGCAAGTGCGATGACGAGGGCGACTATTTTGAATAGCTTCATCGTGTTCGTTAAAACACGCGGCGCGCGTTGAAAAGTTTAAGAACACCCCGCGCGTCGCCGGACTCGTCTAGCCCTGCGGCGTGTTGACCATGCCGCGCAGCTCCGCCCGCAGGCGCTCGATCTCTGTGAGCTTCTGCTGCACGCGCTCGAAGAGCGGCGACTGCGCCTTGATGCCTTCGTCGATCAGAAAAGCGGCGGCTTCGGCGCGGTTGCGGAAGACGCCCGCCTGCACGAGCTGTTCGAGTCGCTCCTGCGCCTCGTGCGAGACCTTGACGGCGACGACGTAGTCGTCCTTCGCCGAGATGGCGCGCTCGATGGTGCGGCTGATGTCGCGCCCGATGGACGAGAGCGATTCGGGGATGCGCGAGGCGATGTCGCGCACAGAGGAGTGCATGCGCTCGCGCTCGCCCCCGCCCCCCGCCTCATCGTCAGACAGCATCAGGTCGTCGAACGGCTCGGCTTCTTCCGCGTGCGGGACGGCGCTCGGCGGGTTGCTCGGATCGTAAGGATTGCTCACCGGCTGAAATCCTCCTCGAAAATCTTTTCGACGGCTCGCGAGAGACCCTTACTATCGGGCGCGCGCGCAAGCTGTTCGGTCGCTTGGGTTGGGAGAGCTAAAACCTGCCGAACATTGTAATTGACGAGTGGATGAAGAGACAAACAGAGAGCCGCCTTGCTGAGATGCCCAGTTGTTTTCCGTTGCAGGAACAAGGTTTAATTTGACTTGCAAAAGTTCCATTGACAGTCATACCAAACGGACGTATAAAGCGACCGTCCTCATCCGGGTTTTGGGTTTGCCTCCTCGCACTCATTAAAACAGCTTCTCACTCCGTCAGTCTCACGAAGCGTGAATAACCATCTCAAAAAAGTTGAACTCGCAGCTAATATATCCATCATACTTTTAGCTGTAATGACAGGTGTAACTTTATATAAGACCCACTTGTCCGCCGACCCGCCGAAAAACGCTAACCCTACAATAAGTGGCTCTGGAATTACAAAACCTTCGACCTTCATAGGCTCGAAAGTTAATCTGTCGGGCGTTAACTGGAAGGTCAACGGTCAAACCGTACTGCTTGCCTTATCTACGACATGCCACTTTTGTTCGGAGAGCACCCCTTTCTACCGGCAGTTGTTGAAAGAGCGAGGGTCAATTCACATAATTGCCGTCTTACCGCAGACGGTTGACGCCGCTAGAAAATACCTAGAACAGCACGGCGTTACTGTTGATGACGTTAGGCAAGCGCAGCTTGATTCTATAGATGTCCAAGCCACGCCCACCTTATTGCTAGTAAATGACGCGGGCGTAATCACGAGTTCGTGGGTGGGCAAGCTGGCAGCGGATAAAGAAGCGGAAGTGCTTAGCAAGCTCCGCACCCCGGTTGGTGATTAACTTAATAAGGAGAAGTGATTATGTCCGACACCGCTAGAGTTGTTTTCAGGCTCGCTATTGCCGCCATGCTTTCCATTTCTTTATGGGTCATTAACGCGAGCGTTGCCAGCACCGGACAGGCGGAACGGTCAATGCCTGTGACGGTCGTCAGACAATTAGCGCCGGTCAGCAAATTAGCCCCTGCCGACCTCCGATGCGGGGTGGCTCATATCAGTGTTAATAACGAATTAGAGTTTCATTGTTCGTTAAAAAACAACTCTAAGAAAATCATCACAGCCGCCAGCGTCACCTACGCGGTCGTGATTGAGACGGATGGGGTAGAAACTAAAGACGAGAATAATTCTGTGTCTATCAGTTTAGGAGCACAGATTAAGGGAATTGACAAAGGAACAGTGCCGGGCGGCGAACTTTCCATCGGTCCGGCGGGACCGATTAGCTACAACCACTCTGTCATTAAGGCTGTCGAGGTTAGCGTCGATTTCGTCGAATTCGACGGTGATACAAGACTAGGTGAAAGTGACAGAGGTGCGCAAATGGTCAAAGATTTCCGAGAGGGAGCAGCCAAGTATAAAGATTGGGTGGCGAAAAAATATAAAGACAACGCGAAGTCAATCAATTCACTGGTGCCGGTGTTGGAAAATGAAGACGTTCCCAACTAAGTAGGGCTAATAAACGATAACCAAAAGATAGGCGCGAGCACATACAAGAGGATA